>JABBNW010000280.1 GCA_019352115.1 Pseudomonadota bacterium | reverse complement strand
CTAGTGTCCCGACACATGATGACGATATTTGCGAGTCGGGACACTAGCCCCCGCCTGATGCGCGCACCGGGCCGGATCGTCCGCCGCCGGGCCCGATTCGGGGCCGCCCGTCTCGCGCTCGCGACCCTCGCGCTGGCCACGCTCGGCGGCTGCGCACCCACCCGGGCGGCCGGGCCCGCGCTGTGTCGCGGCGCGACGACCGACGATACCCTCCGCCCGATCCCGCTTGCGCTGGCGCCCGCGGTGGACGCGGCCTTCCATGCCACGATGCCGGCGGCAATGGTGGTGCGGACCGGGGTGATGCGCTGCGCCGACGGCGCGGTGCTCGCCTGTGTGACGGGCGCGAATCTGAACTGCGGGCCGGCCGATACCAGCCGGCACAACCCGGGCGCGATCGCCTGGTGCCGGGGCCATCCGGACGCGGCGTTCGTGCCGCTGTTCGCCGCCGGCCATGCCTCGATCTATGCGTGGCACTGCGCGCAAGGGCGAGCGGTGGCGGGGCGGATCGTCCAGCCGGTGGACGCGCGGGGATTTTCCGCCGCGCACTGGCGCAAGATCGCGGTGCCGGGCGGCAGCGCGCCGCCGCCCGGCTGACCGCGGGCGGGGTTCAGCCCGCCGCCATCGCCTTGTTCAGGTTCTCGTCCAGCTTCGCCAGGAAGTCCTGGGTGTTCAGGAACGGTTCCTTCGGCCCGATCAGGATCGAGAGGTCCTTGGTCATGAAGCCGGATTCCACCGTCTCGACGCAGACCTTCTCCAACGTCTCGGCGAACCGGGTCACATCCGGCGTGCCGTCGAACTGGCCGCGATAGGCAAGCCCGCGCGTCCAGGCGAAGATCGAGGCGATCGGGTTGGTCGACGTCTCCAGCCCCTTCTGGTGCTGGCGGTAGTGCCGGGTCACGGTGCCATGCGCGGCTTCGGATTCCACCGTCTTGCCATCCGGGCTCATGAGCACCGAGGTCATCAGCCCGAGCGAGCCGAACCCTTGGGCCATGGTGTCGGACTGCACGTCGCCGTCGTAGTTCTTGCACGCCCAGACATAGGCGCCATTCCACTTGAGCGCGCAGGCCACCATGTCGTCGATCAGCCGGTGTTCGTACGTGAGCTTGGCGGCGTCGAACTTCGCCTTGAATTCCTGCTCGTACACCTGTTGGAAGATGTCCTTGAAATAGCCGTCGTAGGCTTTCAGGATCGTGTTCTTGGTGGAGAAATAGAGCGGCCAGCCGCGCTGCAGCGCGTAGTTGAACGACGCGCGCGCGAAACCGGTGATCGACACCCGCGTATTGTGCATCGCCATCGTCGCGCCGCCGCCTTCACCGAAGTCATGCACGTCGAGCGTCTGCGCCGGGCTGCCGTCGGCGGCCTGGTAGGTGAGAGTCACTTTGCCGGGGCCGGGGATTTTCATCTCGACGGCACGGTAGATATCGCCATAGGCGTGGCGGCCGATGACCATCGACTTGGTCCAGTGCGGCACCAGGCGCGGCACGTTGCTGCAGATGATCGGCTCGCGGAAGATGGTGCCGTCCAGGATGTTGCGGATCGTCCCGTTCGGGCTGCGGTACATCCGCTTCAACCCGAATTCCGTCACTCGCGCCTCGTCCGGGGTGATGGTCGCGCATTTCACGCCGACACCGTAGTGCGCGATCGCCTTCGCCGCGTCGACGGTCACCTGGTCGTCCGTCTGGTCGCGGTATTCGATCCCGAGGTCGTAGTATTTCAGATCGATATCCAGATAGGGCAGGATCAGCTTGTCCTTGATGAACCCCCAGATGATGCGGGTCATCTCGTCGCCGTCGAGTTCGACGACCGGGGTCTTGACCTTTATTTTCGCCATTCTGCCCTCAATGCGGTACGCGGGAGGCCCGCCGCGCGCCGCGGCCGGGCCGATTGCGGCCGACATTCGCATCCGGGCGGCGGAACGGCAAGCAGGCGACGGAGATGCCGCCGCCGCCTGATACCGCCGCATGGGGATCCCGCCCGGGCGAACTCGGGTGGAGATCATTCCCGGAAATCCCTCCCTGAAAGCAGGTATGCAAAATCGGACGAATCCCAACGCGCCATGGTTGTGCCGAGGGCCGATCCTTCTGTAAGCACCCATTCAGCGACGCCCCGCGGAGCCGGCTCCCCCAAGGGCCTTCCCGGTCGGGCGGTCCCGTCATTCGAACCGGAGGCGTATCCCATCGTGCACCAGCCGGACCGCCGCAGCGCCGATCGGAGTTCGCTCGGCGGCCGCAGCGCCGGCGCGACGGCGGCCTGGGCGCTGATCGCGGGGCTCGCCACCCTGCTGATCGCGCTCACCTGGACCAGCGCCTTCCGGGTGATCGGGGCGGCGCGGAAGGCGAACGAGCAGCACGTCGTCGCGGTCGCGGCGGCGCAGGCGGACGTGGCGGCAGCCGACCTCGACCGCCGACTGCGCGCCGTCAACGTTCTGCTGCGCCTGCTGGCGCGGCGCCGGCAAAGCGATCCGGCACATTTCAATCTCGCCGGCTGGTTCCGGGCACCGCTCGTCCTGCCGGATGGCGCCTCACTGTTCCTGCTCGATCGAACGGGCAAGGTCGTGCAGTCCAGCCTGCCCGGAACGAATCCGCCGGCGCAGGATCTCAAGGCGGCGTTCGCCGCCCTGCCGCGCGACCCGGCGCATCGGATGGCCATAGCCGGCCTGACGATCAGCCGCGCCGAGCCGGGGTCGCCTGCGTCGCCGCCGGCCTGGCACATCGACCTCATGCGCCCGTTGCGCCCCCCCCCGGGCGGGGCCGGCAGCGGCGCGCCGGCGGGGGCGCTTGTCATGGTGCTGCCGGTGCACGCCTTGCTCACCCCGGCCCTGCCGGTCGCGCTGGCGCCGCACGGCCTCGTGCTGCTGGTGGGCACGCAGGACGGACAGGTGCGGGCCGCGAGCGGGGCAGCCGCCGACCTGGTCCACCTGCCCCCCGGCGCCGACATCGCCGGCACGCAGGCCTTCGCCGCCATTCAGACCGCCCCCGCACCGGATGCGCAGGGCGAGGGAACCGGGCAGCTCGTGCCCGGCGGCCCGGTCTATCTGTATGCGTTCCATCGGGTGGGCAGCCAGCCGCTCGCCGTCGTGGTGGCAATGAGCCGGGCCGAGACGCTGGGCGCCCCGCGCGCCCTGGCGGCCGAAACGCGCCGCTTCGCGCTCATCATCTCCGGCCTCATCCTGCTCGCGGCGCTGGCGGTGCTGGGCGAGGTCACCGGAATGCGGCGGCGGGAACGGCGCCTGGCGCGCGACCGCGGCGCGCTCGCCACGGCCAATGCGGCGCTCGGGAGCGCCAAGCGGGAGGCCGACGCCAAGACCGCGCAACTGGAAGGCCTGCTCGCCGGCCTGCCCGACGGCGTCACCATGTTTGATAGTGACCTGCGACTGGTGGCGTGGAACGAGCAGGTGGCAGAGATCGCCGGCATCCCGCCGCACCTGCTGCGGGCCGGCGAGGACTTCGCCGCCATTGTCCGCGCCCAGGCGGAGGGGGGGGAATTCGGTCCCGGCGATCCGGCGGCGGAGACGGCACGGCGCATGGCCGAAATTCATTCCCGGACAGCCGCGGGCCGCAGCGAGCGTCCCCGCCCGGACGGCCGCTACATGGAGCTGCGACGGGTCCGTCTGCCGGACGGCGGGTTGATCACCCTGTTCCGCGACATCACGGAACGCAAACGAAGCGAGGACTCGCTGCGCGAAGCGCGTGCGACGGCGGAGGCGGCGACCGCCGACAAGTCCCGACTGATCGCGATGGTCAGCCACGAGCTGCGCACCCCGCTGCAGGCGCTGCTGCACGGCATCGAGCTGTTGGACGGCGCGCCGCTCGATCCCCTCTACCGCCGGCTGCTCGCGGGCATGCGCCAGAGTGGCGGGTCGATGCTGCGGCTGGCGGAGGACATCCTGGACGTCGCGCGCATGGAGGCCGGCCGGCTCGCCTTGCACGCGGAGCGCTGCGACCCGCGCCGGCCGCTGGAGCGGGCGGTCGACATGTTGCGCCCGATTGCCGCCGAACGCGGGGTGTCCCTGGCGCTGGAGGTCGCGGCCGACGTGCCGGGCGCGATCATGGCCGATCCGGCGCGGTTGCAGCAGATCGCGGTGAACCTGCTGTCGAACGCCGCGAAATTCTCCCGCCCCGGCCTGGTGCGGTTGTATGCCGGCGTCGCGCCCGGGCCGACCCTGCTCGTCGCGGTGACGGACCAGGGGCCGCCGATCGCGCCGGAGCAGCGTGCCCTGCTGTTCCAGCCGTTCTCCCGCCTGTCCGCCCCGGGGCAGACCGCCGCCGGCGTGGGCCTCGGGCTTTCGATCTGCCGCGACCTGGCCGCGCTGATGGGGGGCGAGATCGGCTGCACCGCCGGCGAACTGGCGGCCGACCCGGCCGGGCCGGCGTCAGGCAACGTGTTCTGGTTCACCGTGCCCCTGGTCGGCGACGACGCCGGGCCGACCGCGGCCCCGCGCGGCGTCACGCCGGCTGGCTGCCTGCGCGATGCCGGGCCGCGGGCGCGGGCGCGGGCACGCATCCTGCTCGCCGAGGACGTCGCGGTGAGCCGGTTGGTTACGACCGCCCTGCTCCGGCGCGAAGGCCATGCGGTGCATCCGGTGGCGGACGGCGCTGCCGCAGTGGAAGCCGCGACGCACGGCGTCTACGACCTCGTGCTGATGGACATGGAATTGCCCGGGCTCGACGGGCTGGCGGCGACCCGCGCCATTCGTGGCCTGCCGGGGGCGGCGGGGGCGGTGCCGATCATCGGCCTCACCGGCTCCGTCAGCCCGGAGGATTACGCGGCCTGCCTGCTCGCGGGCATGGAGGAGGTGCTGGCGAAATCGGCCGGGCGGGAGGAGCTGCTGGCCGCGGTTTCTCGCCACGCCGGCGCGATCCGTCGGCCGGCCGCGCCGGCAGACGGACCCGCGCCGGGGGAAGCCGTGCTGTCGGAGTCGCGGGTAGCGGAACTGCGCGACAACCTGGCCCCCGCCACCCTGGCCCGGGTGGCCGAGGAATGCCTGGCCGAGTTCGCCACCCTGCTCGACCGGTTGCGGCGCGCGCTCGAGGGCGGGGACGCCGCCGGCGCGCTCGCCACCGCCCACGCGATGGCCGGGCTTGCCGGGGGCTACGGGCTGGCGGCGCTGGAACGCGGCGTGCGGGCGGTCCAGGCCAGCCTGCGCGCCGGGCGGGTCGACGAAGCCGGCGCGCAGACAGCGGCGCTGGAGCCCGAACTGGCACGCGCCGCCGAGGGGTTGCGCCAGGCGCTGCGGATCGAAACGGTCTGAGAGTTTGCGAAAAGAATGCCCGCGAGCCGCGTATGCTGCGGCCCGGCAAGGAAGGTCGAACGCGGCAGGCCAGCCGGTGATAACACGCCGGAACGATGGGTTCGGTGCAGCTGGATCGTTGGGATTTAACAGTAGAGTCGAGGAGGGGCGCGATGCCGCCTGCGCGGTCCGGTTCCCCTCCCCGCT
>JABBNW010000279.1 GCA_019352115.1 Pseudomonadota bacterium | reverse complement strand
GAAAACGCGGTGAAGACCAGCCTCTCCGCCTACGCCGCCGCCGGAGCGCTTGCGTCCGCGGCCCAGACGACATTCGATGCATCCCTGGGGTCCTACCTGCACGGCGTCAGTCCCATCACCGATGTCACGATGGCCGAGGCCGAGTTGCTGCAGGCGCGCAACGCCGAGGCCGACGCCTACAGCATGGCGCTGACAGCCGCTGCCACACTCGCGCTTTCCGCCGGCACGCTCGGCGCAGCGCCCCGGTAGCGGCGCCGAAGGAGACCGTCATGTTCGTGTTCGTGACATGGATCTGGAGTGTGTTGCTCATCGGGCTGACGCTGGCAATCCACGCGATTGGAATCGTGATCATATCCATTATGGAGTTCAGGATCAGGGCACGGCTGAACACCCGGGGCCTGGGTTTACGGCAAGTGATACCGTTGATCATCGGCGTGATCGAGGCGGTCGGACTGCTGCTGGCCCTGCTGCATGGGATCGAGGCCGCGATCTGGGCGGGGACGTATGTGTGGCTTGGCGCGTTTCATTCGCCCGGTAATGCGATCCTGTATTCCATCGACGCGATGACGACACGAGGTGATTCCGGACTGTCGTTGCAACCTCACTGGCAGATCATGGGCGCGCTGGAGGCGGCCGACGGCATGCTACTGTTCGGTATCAGCACCGCCTATATTTTCGCGGTCATGCACGCCTATTGGGGCGTGCTCTCCGAGCTGCTGCTAACCGGCCGGCAGCCAAGATGAATCTCTTGCGTCGCTGACGAGACTCTGCTTCGTTCCCGCTTGCTGGTTGAGTAACTTACCGATGCGCAGTTCGGCGGCGCGTCAAGGCGGCGCGTCGGCCCTGCGCCGTCAGGAAAGGCCTGATATGGACGGATCGTCGCGCCCAAGCGAGCTGATCGTCGCCGACCGCCCCTTCTTCGCCAGCAAGGAGCGTCTGGACGATAGTCAAGCCCTGTCGTCACGCAGCTTCGCGTATGGCGACCTGTCGGTCGGTCGATATCGACGGGATCGACCAGGCCTGGGATTGGGACAGCCGAACCCGATCTCGGCCATGTTCATGGCCGTGGTGATCCTGCGGCCGGTGCCCGGCCACGCGTCCTGGCACGACGGGTGCGCCATCGACATTCCGCCACTTGGTATCGGGGCGCTCGCGTGCCGCGACCTGCGCCAGTCCGTGATATCGGACATTTCATATCCGTTCGACTCGTTCCACGCCTTCATGCCCCAATCCGCTTTCGACGAGGTGACGTCGGAGTTGAAGCGACCGAGGATCGAGCGGCTGAACTGTCCCCCTACTGTCGAGCACCGGGACGTCACGATGTACCATCTCGCGCATGCCCTCGACCCGCTCCTGGCAAAGCCCGGGGAGGCGACGTCGCTTTTCGCGGACCACGTCTTCACCGCCATGGTCGCGCATCTTGCGGTCACGTACGGCGGGTTGAACCGGGGCGACGTCTGGCCCGAAAGCCAGGACCGGCGCGGGATGTTGACGCCGCTGCAGGAGCGCCGGGCCACCAGCCGGATCCTCGACGACCTGGCGGGCGACCCGAGCCTTTCCGAACTCGCGCTTCTGTGTGGACTGTCCCGCAGCCATTTTGTTCGCGCGTTCAAGCAGAACACGGGTTTGCCGCCGCATCGATGGCTGCTGATGCAGCGGGTCAAGCGGGCAAAGACTCTGTTGCATGACACGAAGCGATCGATCGCGGACATCGCTCTGGAGTGCGGCTTTGCCGATCAGAGTCACTTCACCCGCGTTTTCTCGAAGATGTTTGCCATCAGTCCCGGAGCGTGGCGGCGCCAGCGGGAGGAATGAACGCTGATGCCGGTAGCCTGACGGCCTTCGGGTTGCCGAGCGATGTGACCACAGCGCGCCCGGCCGCTGTGCAGGGCAGGCGTTTGGCGGCAATTCGCGCGATTGGCACAATGGAACCCCATTCGTTGCCCCGTCGCGCTGTTTATGGCGACAGGCAATCGCCGACAGTGCAAGATTTTGCCCGTCAAGCGGGCTGGCGTGCAACTCATGACAGTGCGACCATACCGGTCCTGGGTGCCGATGCCATGACGGACTGTCCGTCAGGCTGGGCGTCTGCGCCATACCCGTTCCGCAAGGGTTCCAGGCGGGAGTCGCCGATCCTGCTGCCGCTCGGCAAGACCTGCAAGGACGTGCGCGCCATGGCGCGCTTCTGCCGGAGCATCTGTCCGGGAAGTCCGTTGCTCGTCCCCAACATAACCCGCCTCGGGGAGGGGGGCACGTTAGCGGACCGGGTGGCAGAATTTGTCGCGTCCACCGTGCGGGCGCGCAGCCTGTCGCTCGTTCCGATCATTGCCGTCGGTCACGCCGACGGGGCCAACCTGGCGGCCGAGCTTGCTCTTTCGCATGGATCGTTGCTGGCGGCGTGCATTCTGCTCCAGCCCGATGCCCGTTTCCGGACCTTGCATCCCGGAATGCTCGATGGCGCGCACGTCCTGCTGGGCCGCTTGGCCGGCGAGGAAGCGGTGGGCGCGGCGGGATGGCACCTCTACAGGGCTTTGACGGACTCCGGCGCCGAGGTGATCTGCGGGCGCGTGCTACGGCATCGGCGACCGGGAGTCCGGGAGGCCGCCATGGCACGCGATTTCATTGCAGCCCTTTTTACCCTTTGCTAGAGTGGCCCCGCTGCTTTCGATCGGGATGGCCAAACCGCGCGTCGAACGGACAATCCGGGCGGCAATCATCGCGGGCAACAGACGCAGCCAGGAACCTGAGGAGAACGACGGATGGGCACGATCACGACGAGGGACGGAACGTCGATTTTCTACAAGGACTGGGGTTCGGGCCAGCCGATCGTGTTCAGCCACGGCTGGCCGCTGTCGGCGGATGATTGGGACGCGCAGTTGCTGTTCTTCCTGCGTCATGGCTACCGCGTGATCGCCCATGACCGGCGTGGTCATGGTCGCTCCACCCAGACCGCCGGCGGCCACGATATGGACCATTATGCCGACGACCTGGCAGCTCTGACGGAACAGCTCGACCTGAAGAATGCCATTCATGTCGGCCATTCGACCGGCGGCGGGGAGGTCGCGCACTATCTGGGCCGGCATGGCGAAGGCCGCGTCGCCAAGGCGGCGCTGGTCAGCGCGGTGACACCGTTGATGGTGAAGACTCCGGCCAATCCGCTCGGCCTTCCGAAGGAGGTGTTCGATGGCCTGCAGGCGCAGCTCGCCGCCAATCGCTCGCAATTCTATCGCGACCTGGCGGCCGGACCCTTCTACGGTTTCAACCGGTCCGGCGCGAAATCCTCGGAGGCCGTCATCCAGAATTGGTGGCGCCAGGGCATGATGGGCGGCGCCAATGCGCATTACGACGGCATCGTGGCCTTTTCCCAGACCGATTTCACCGACGACCTCGAGAAGATCACCGTCCCGGTGTTGGTCATGCATAGCGAAGACGACCAGATCGTGCCCTATGTTGCCGCCGGGCCGCTGGCCGCCAAGCTGCTGAAGACTGGAACCCTGAAAACCTACCAGGGTTTCCCGCACGGCATGCCCACGACGGAAGCGGATACCATCAATGCCGATCTGCTAGCCTTTATTCGGGCCTGAGGCCGGTTGTCGCCGCTGCCGGAAGCTCTGCGCTCCGGGTGGATGCGCTCGGGCATCCGGTCAACGTGAAGGGCGCATCCGCGTTCACCAACAGAACGACTGCCCGCCTTCCGGATAGTACCAATCCTCGTCATGGCGGCGATCGGGGACTTCGGGACTCCGTTCCGGACCCGGATGTTCGCGTTTTTGGCGACGATCGGATCGGCCGCGGCACCTCAGTCCAGCCTCTCCTGCATGTTTTGACCTGCTGAATGTTGGGCTGCCTGCTCTCCCGGAAGTGGGTGGCGGGGGATGCTGATCGTGGAGACGGCTGGGCGGACACGGCGCGAGCATTCCAGAAAAGGGAAGTCGATCAGGGCGATTGCTCGCGATCAGGGGCTATAGCGCAACACGGTGCGCGGGGTGTTGCGATGTATTGACCAATGGAAGGCTGAGCTCGACCGGCTGCTGAGGGAGAAGGCCGGCAAGCCGACGCGGGAACGCCTGACGCTCATTCGGGCGTTCGAGAACCTGCGGGGGGCGGCCACGGTTCGGTCCGCCGTTGTGGGCCGCTGGGGGCCAGGAACACGCAAGTTAGACGGCGGCGGCGCGGGAGGTCAGTGCCCCATGGTTCCCGGCAGCATGGTGCGAAGGTAGAGCGTGTGGAACATCCACCCGGTGAGCCCCAGCATCAGGACGAACAGCGGCAAGGCCAGCACCAGAGACACCACCTTCCACCGGTCGGATTGCGAAAGATTAAGGCGAAACATGAAAACCGCCTGGGTGATCAGCGTCAGCAGAGCAAGCAGCGACGTAACGACCACGAGGTCGATGCGCCCCAACGCATGGCGCATCGTGACAACCAATGCGGCCACCATCAGTGCGACCGAGATTACGTAGCCAATCGCGAACGCGACGGCGCTGCTTGCTCGCACTTCCGAATGCAGAAGCGGATCTGTCATGCGCCCCCCCTCAGATAGACGAACACGAAAATGCAGACCCAGATCGAGGTCTGAAACATCCAGTAGAATCGCAGGTTCAGCAGCCGGATCACGGTCCCGGTCGTGAAGCCCTGCGTGGAGACCTGCACGATCATCACCAGCATCCACAGCACCCCGAAAGCCAAATGGAGATTGTGGACCGCCATGAGGATGAAGAACGCCGAGAGATAGCCGCTGCGTTCTGGCGCGTTGCCCTGCGCGACCAACGCTGCAAGATGAATATTCTCAAGCGCGATGAACACTGCCCCGAGCGCGGCTGATCCCGCAAGCCCAACGACGCACCTCAACCGGCTGCGCGCCCGGATGCCTACCATCGCCATCCCATAGGCGAAGGCGCTGGAGAGCACGATCAGCGTCTGCCAGAAGGCTGCCAGCGGGTGCACGATCTCGTGCGACGTCGGGCCGCCGGCGGCATTGAAGCGGTGGTCGAGCACGCCGTAGGCGGCGAACAGAGCGGCGAACACCAGCGTGTCGCTCAACATGTAAAGCCAAAAGCCGAAAGTCGCCACGTCGATCAGGTTGGCTTCCCCACGGCCCGGCGCCCAGAGTTCGGGCGACGGAGGCGTCGCCTGGATGCGAAAGACGTCGCTCACGGTACGACCTCCAATTCCGCGACCGGCGGGCTGATATGATCCTCAGTGATTCCGGTGCTGCGCGGCTCGGATTCCATCCTGCGGATCTCCTCGGCGCAGATGACGTGGCCGGAGTCTTTCAGGAAGGACCGCAGGATCACCGCACCGATGATCCCCGCCAGGGTCAACCCAGTGAGCCACCAGATGCGCCAGGTCAGGGCGAACCCGAACCCGAAGGCCAACGCGCCGAGCAGCACCGGCACGACCGTATTCTTCGGCATGTGGATGTCTTCATATCGCTCCGGCCCTAC
>JABBNW010000278.1 GCA_019352115.1 Pseudomonadota bacterium | reverse complement strand
CGGACCCGCGATACCCCCCACCCGCTCCGAACCAGAACGGAAGGGTTCCAAGGGCTAGCCCTTGGCGGGGGTCCAGGGGGCGGAGCCCCTTGGCCTTTCAGAACTCCAACGCGGTCGCCTGCACCACCAACGGCAGTTCGCGCACGCACCGCAGCACGTCTTCCGGCACCCGTTCGTCGATCGACACGAGGCAGATCGCGTCGCCGCCTTGCGCGGCGCGGCCGAGGTGGAAGGTGGCGATATTGATCCCTGATTCCGCCAGGGTGGCGCCGAACCGGCCGATGAAGCCGGGTTTGTCCTGGTTGGTCACGTACAGCATGTGCGGCGCGAAATCCGCCTCCACCGGGATGCCCTTGATCTCCACCAGGCGCGGCCTGGTGCCGGCGATCAGGGTACCGGAGACGGATCTTGTGAGTTTGTCGGCTTCGATCGTGATGCGGACCAGGGTCTGGTATTCGCTCGGCCGATCGTGTGCGGTCTCGGCGACGTCGATGCCGCGCTCGCGTGCCGCCACCGGGGCGTTCACCATGTTCACCCCGGCCATCATCGGCGCCAGCAGCCCGGCCAGTGCCGCGGCGGTCAGCGGGCGGTGGTTCAGGCCGGCGGCCTGGCCTTCGTATTCGATCGTCACTCGGCGGATCACGCCCTCCCGCGAGTGGGTGAGCTGGCCGGCGAAGGCGCCGAGCAGGCGGCAGAGGTCCATGTAGGGTTTCAACCGCGGCGCGTCCTCGGCCGACACGGACGGCATGTTGATCGCGTTCGCGACCGCGCCGGTCAGCAGGAAGTCGCTCATCTGCTCGGCCACCTGCAGGGCGACGTTCTCCTGCGCCTCGGCGGTGGCGGCACCCAGATGCGGGGTGCAGACGACGTTCTCCAGCGCGAACAGCGGGCTGGCGGTGGCCGGTTCGGTTTCGAACACATCGAGCGCGGCGCCGGCGACGTGCCCGGCGGTGATCGCGTCGGCCAGCGCCGCCTCGTCGAGCAGCCCGCCGCGGGCGCAGTTGATGATGCGCACGCCTTTCTTGGTCTGCGCCAGCGCCGCGCGCGAGAGGATGTTGCGGGTCGCGTCGGTCAACGGCGTGTGCAGGGTGATGAAGTCGGCGCGCGCCAGCAACGTGTCGAGCTCGACCTTCTCGACGCCGAGTTCCAGCGCGCGCTTTTCGCCCAGGAACGGATCGTAGGCGATGACCTTCATGCGCAGCCCGATGGCGCGGTCGGCGACGATCGAGCCGATGTTGCCGCAGCCGATCAGGCCGAGCGTTTTCGCGCTCAGCTCCACGCCCATGAAGCGGTTCTTCTCCCACTTGCCGGCCTTGGTGGAGGCCGAGGCTTCGGGGATCTGACGGGCGAGCGCGAACATCATGGCGATGGCGTGTTCGGCGGTGGTGATGGTGTTGCCGTGCGGGGTGTTCATCACCACGACGCCGCGCGCCGTGGCCGATTTGATATCGACGTTATCGACGCCGATGCCGGCGCGGCCGACGACTTTCAGGTTGGTGGCCGCGTCCAGCAGCTCGCGCGTGACCTTGGTGGCGGAGCGGATGGCGAGGCCGTCGTAGCCGCCGATGATGGCGCGCAGCTCGGCCGGCGACAGGCCGGGTTTCAGATCGACCGCGATGCCACGGGAGCGGAATATTTCGACCGCGGCGGGGGAGAGTTTGTCGCTGATCAGGACTTTGGGCATGGGGGAGGGTTCTTTTGCCAGGCGGGGTGATTGGGGGGGTTCGACCCCTCCCCCCCAACCCCCTCCCGCAAGGGGAGGGGGAGCGCTGCTGCTCCCCCTCCCCTTGCGGGAGGGGGCCGGGGGGAGGGGTCGCGGGAGGTGCCTATTCGGCCGCGTGCGCCGGCGCGTATGCGGCGGCCACCTGGGCGTACGCCCAATCGAGCCAGGGCAGCAGCGCGGCGACATCGGCCGGTTCCACCGTCGCCCCGCACCAGATGCGCAGGCCCGGCGGTGCGTCGCGATAGGCGGCGATGTCGTAGGCGACGCCTTCCGTCTCCAGCAGCCCCGCGATCCGCTTCGCTGCCTTCACCTGCTCCTCCCCCGCCAGCGCGGCGAACCACGGGACGGTGATCTTCAGGCAGATCGAGGTGGGGGAACGGGTCGCCGGCACCTCGGCCAGGAAATCCGCCCAGCCGGTACGCTCGGTCCAGGCGGCGATGGCGGCGAGGGACGCCTCCGACCGGGCGATCAGTGCCGGCAGGCCGCCGATCGCCTCGGCCCAGCGCAGCCCGTCCAGCGCGTCTTCCACGCACAGCATCGAGGGCGTGTTGATCGTCTCGCCCTTGAAGATGCCCTCGTTCAGCTTGCCGCCCTTGGTCAGGCGGAAGATTTTCGGCAACGGCCGCGGCGGGGTGTAGGACTCGAGCCGCGCGACCGCCCGCGGCGACAGGGCCAGCATGCCGTGCGCTGCCTCGCCGCCCAGCGCCTTCTGCCAGGACCAGGTGACGACATCGAGCTTGTCCCACGGCAGGGCCATGGCGAAGGCGGCCGAGGTGGCGTCCGCGATCACCAGCCCGGCGCGCTCGGCGGGAATGAAATCCCCGTCGGGGAAGCGCACGCCGGAGGTGGTGCCGTTCCAGGCCAGCACCACGTCGCGCGCGAAGTCGATCTGCGCGAGGTCGGGCAGCCGGCCGTATGGCGCGGCGATCACCCGCGCATCGGCGAGCTTCAACTGCTTGACGATGTCGGTGGCCCAGCCTTCGGAGAAGCTCTCGAACGCCAGCACGTCCACCCCGCGGGCGCCGAGCAGCGACCAGAGCGCCATCTCTACCGCGCCGGTGTCGGAGGCGGGGACGATGGCAAGCTTCCAGTCTGCCGGCAGGCCGAGGATCGCGCGCGAGCGTGCGATCACCTCCGCGAGCCGTGCCTTGCCCGCGCTCGCGCGGTGGCTGCGGCCGAGGAAGGCGCCCGACAGCGCATCCAGGGTCCACCCGGGACGCTTGGCGCAGGGGCCGGAGGAGAAATCGGGATTGGCCGGACGCACGTCCGGCCGGTTGGCGGCGAATGCCATTGCAGCTCTCCCTTTCAGAAGAGAAGCGCCCCGGTGGGGGGGCGTGACCCGGCGCGGGAGGTAACGATCGGGCGGGCTTGTGTCAATGGCGGCGCTACGCCGCGGCAAGGGAATCGGGTGAAGGACGGTCGCCGCTCTACGCGATCCCACGGACGGCTTGCGCCAGGTCGTCCGGCTTGTCGCGCGGCCCTGTCGGAGACCTGGGCAGTTGCAATAGATCGAACATTCCGAGGGTTTGCGTTACCCCGCCAGCAACCGGGCGGCGAGAATCGCCAGCCCGGTCAGCGCCAGGGTGGCGTGCACGCCCACCACGCCGCTGCCGTAGCGCCCGCGTCGTAACCGCACCGCCAGGATCACGAGCCCCGCCACCACCGCCAGCCCCAGCACCCCGGCCGCCGCCACCCGGAACCCCCCGACCCCCGTCGGCGCCGGCGGCCCCGGGCGCTGCATCGCCAGCACCAGCAGCGCCACCCCGGTCGCGCCCGCCAGCCCGTGCGCCGCGCCCACCGGCCAGGGCACCGGCGGCTTGCCGCCCCCGCGCAGTTGCAGGATCGCCAGCACCGACCCGGCCGCGGCCGCGGCCAGGCACACCCACGCCGCCCAGACCGTAAGGCTCACGTCAGATACCGCGCCGTCAGATGCGCCTCGAAATCCCCTGGATCGAGCGGTTTCCCGGTCGCCGCGCGCAGCAGGTCCTGGAAGCCGAGCAGGCTCCCCTTGGCGTGCACCTGTGCCCGCAGCCACCCCACCAGCGGCGCCGCATCCCCCTCCGCCAGCGCCGCATCGAGCCCGGTAACCGCGCGCCGCGCCGCCGCCATCAACTGCGCCGCCGCCATCGCGCCCATCGTGTAGCTCGGGAAATAGCCGAACCCGCCGTCGTACCAATGGATGTCCTGCAGGCAGCCGCGCGCGTCGTCCGGCGGCGTGACGCCGAGCAGCGCGCGCAGCCCGTCGTTCCACGCGCCCGGCAGGTCGGCCACCGCCAGATCGCCGCCGATCAGCGCCTGTTCCAGCCGGAAGCGCAGGATCACGTGCGCCGGATAGGTCATTTCATCCGCATCCACCCGGATGAACCCCCGCTCCACCCGCCGCCACAACCGCCCCAGGTTGGCGGGTGCGTAGGGCGCCGGATCGCCGCCGAACGCGCCCAGCAGCTCCGGGCCGAGCCAGGCGAGGAACGCATCCGAACGCGCCGCCTGCATCTCGATGATGAGCGACTGGCTTTCGTGCGCCGCCATCCCCGCCGCCTCGCCCACCGGCTGGCGCGCATGGGCCGCGGGCAGGCCCCGTTCGTACAGCGCGTGCCCGGTCTCGTGCACCACCCCCAGCACCGCCTGCGCGAAATCGGCCGGATCGTAACGGGTGGTGATGCGCACGTCGGTCGGCGTGCCGCCGGAGAACGGATGCGCCGAGCGATCCAGCCGCGCATGGGTGAAATCGAGCCCGAGGCGCGCGGAAAGCCGCCGGCACAGCGCCTCCTGCGCCGCCACCGGGAACGGGCCGGCCGGGCGCAGCGGCGCGGGCCGCGCGGCCTGGCGTGCCTCGGCCCGCGGCAGCGCGTCGGCGAGGAAGGTTTCATACGCCGCAAACACCGGTGCGACGTCGGCTGCGCCGATGCCGCGCTGGTAGCCGTCCATCAGCGCGTCGTAGGGCGTGAGGCCAAGGCGCGGCGCCAGCGCGTCCGCCTGCTCGCGCACGAGGCCGACCACGGTTGCCAAGTATGGGCGCACGGCGGCGAAATCCGACTGCGCACGGGCCTCGCGCCAGACTTTCTCGCAGGCCGAATTCTCCCGCGCCTGCGCTTCCACGAGCCGGCCGGGCAGGGCGGCGGCGCGGGTATGGGCGTGGCGCATCAGGCGCAGGTTGGCGGCGTGCCAGGGGTCGTCGTGGGGAGGATCGGCCTCGGCCGCGGCCAGATCGTCGGCGACCTCCGGGGCGACCAGCAGCCCGTGCGCGAGGCCCGCCAGCACCGCAAGCTGGTCCCCGCGCGCCGCCCCGCCGCCGGGCGGCATCATCGCCGCGGCATCCCAGCCGAGCATGGCGGCGGCTTCCTGGATCGTGGCGATGCGGGCGAAGCGCGCCGTCAGGCGGTCGTAGGCGGTCATGTTTGTCACCTGGTGGCGGGTCCGGGGCTGGGGGGGGCGGGCCGCGGTAGCCTAGAAGTGCGGCGCCCAGAGGGGCAAGCGGGGGGGCAAGCGGCGGCGGGCCGCTCTGCGGTATCATGTTACCCAAGCCCGAACCCCTTGACCGACAGCGGCCTGCGAGCCATAAGCCGCGACCTGTTGCAAGGGACGCAAGATGAAAACCACCCTCTCGCTCAAGCCTGCGGAGGTGAACAAAGGCTGGGTACTGATCGATGCGGACGGGCTGGTGCTCGGCCGGCTCGCCTCGATCGTCGCCAACCGCCTGCGCGGCAAGCACAAGCCGCAGTTCACCCCGCATGTCGATTGCGGCGACAA
>JABBNW010000277.1 GCA_019352115.1 Pseudomonadota bacterium | reverse complement strand
GGCAGGGCGTCCGCACCGGGCTGAAACCATTTTGTAACGCCGCGGACCGCAAGATAGCACCATGGTACGGGAAACAGACCCGCCGCGGAAGCCGCCTTCTGCGCAGGATCAGGCAGCTCCGAAGGACCGACGCCGCCCTGGGCGCCGGGCCTATGTCAGCCCCGGGTTGGTGCCGCTGCTGCGCTCACCGCATCGCGCGGACCCGGTGGCGGAGGAACCAGCCGAGCCGCCGAAGAAATAGTGCCCTTCCGGGCCCACGGTAGAGCCCGTCGGCCGGTCCAGCTCTCAATCTGTCGCATTATTTATGGGCCCGGTAACAACCGCCCGCCAACTCCGCAACGATGCGCCCGCGGCGCGCCCGACGGCAGGGCGGAGCCGTCGCCCAGGCGGCCCCGGCCCGGCGCAAGACCCGCTCCCCCGCGCACCCCCCATGCGCCGCCGCCTCGGTTCCCTGGTATAAACCCCGCCGTCTTGTCTGTGCGCGGAGTCGCCTATGCCCGGTTGCCGTACTGCGATCGTCGTCCTTCTTGGCGGGCTGTGCCTTGTCGGCGGTCTGGCCGTCCCGCCCGCGGGGGCCGCTGGCCGCCATGTCGCGGCGGCGGGACGCAAAGCCCACAAGGTCGTCCCGGCCACCCCGGTTCCCGCCGGGCCCCCGCCGGTCGCCCCGCTGGCGCTGCCGGGGATGCCGCCGCCGCCGGCGCTTGCGGACGAGGCGAGCTACGTGCTGATGGACGCCACCACCGGCACGGTCATCGCCGCCAAGGCGCCCGACCTGCGCTGGCCGCCGGCCAGCCTCGCCAAGCTGATGGCCGCCTATCTGATCTACCAGCAGATCGCCCATGGCTCGCTGAAGATGGATCAGGTCGTGCCGGTCAGCGTCACCGCCTGGCGCACCGGCGGGTCGCGCATGTTCATCTCGCCCACGACCACGGTGACGGTCGATCAGTTGCTGCACGGGCTGATCATCGATTCCGGCAACGACGCCACCGTCGCGCTGGCGCAGGCGGCAGCCGGCACGCGCGGCGCATTCGTGCAGATGATGAACGCGGCGGCCGCCAAGCTCGGGCTTGCCGGCACCCACTATACCAACGTCACCGGACTGCCCGATCCCGACATGTACAGCACGGCGATGGACGTGGCCCGGCTGTCGCGCGCCCTCCTGGCGCAGTACCCGCAGATCCTGAAAATCTCCGTGCACAAGCACTACACCTTCGACAAGATCCGCCAGCGGAGCTGGAATCCGGTGCTGTTCCACGATCCGACGGTGGACGGGCTCAAGACGGGACGCACCACGGCGGCCGGACATTGCATCGATGCGACCGCGCTGCGCGACGGCCATCGGCTGATCGCGGTGGTGCTCGGCGGGCCGAACTGGAGCGCCAGCACCAAGGGGATCGAGGCGCTGCTCGACTACGGCTATCAGTTCTACACCAATGCGACGATCGCCGAGGCCGGCCGTCCGGTCGGCACCCTGACCGACGCGAAGTACGAGCCGGAGACCGTCCCGGTCGGCGTCGCGCATGACGTGGTGGCGACCTTGCCGATCGCGGCGGCGAAGACGCTCAGCACGACGGTCGCGCTCGACCCGCCGGCGGGCCGGGCCATCGCCCGTGGCGCCGTGGTCGGCCAGGTGACCGTCAGCGCGAACGGCAAGACGCTCGCCACGGTGCCCGCCGTCGCGCTCGCGCCCACGCAGCCGGCCGGGTTCCTGACCCTGATGATGCGCCGCGCCCGCAATATGTTCTGAGCCTGCATGATCTGATCCTGCCCCGGGAATCGGGCGCAGACGCCGGGCGGGGGTTGGTGTAGGGAAGCGGCGACCGCCGCCCGGGGGGAGAGATCGCATGCGTCCGCCGTTCCGCCGCCTGCTGGTGCTGACCATGCTCGGCTTGCTGCCCGCGCTCGCGGTTGCGGCGCCGCCGTCGGTCGCGCCGACCCCCGCGCCGTCTGCCCCCCCGGCGTCTGCTCCTGCCCCCTCTGCTCCTGGGGCGTCCGCGCCCGTGCCGGCAACTCCGGCGCCCAAGGCGCCCGCAGCGGGCACCAAAGCCGCCGCGCCGATGGCGCTCGCGCATCCGCTGAAGCCGCTCTCGGTCATCACCTTCGCCGGCGGCTTCGACCTGCCGCTGTGGGTTGCCGAGCGGCAGGGCTATTTCACCGCGCACGGGCTTGATGTTCGCATCACCTACACGCCCGGCTCGATCTACGAGATGTCGAACCTGATCGCCGGTACCTACGACATCGGCATGGCCGCGTTCGACAACGTGGTCGCCTACGACGAAGGCCAGGGCGCGTGGCCGGTGCCCGCGAACCCGGACGTGGTCGCGGTGCTGGGCGAGGACGACGGCTTCCTCTCCCTCGTCTCGCAGAAGCCCTACACGACCATCGCCAGCCTGCGCGGCAAGACCCTGTCGGTCGATGCGATGACCACCGGCTTCGCCTTCGTGCTGGAGGCGCTGCTGGCCAAGAACGGCATCCAGCCGAACGAGGTGCATTTCGTGGAGAAGGGCGGCTCGGCGCAGCGCTTCCACGACATGCTCAAGGACAAGGCGATCGCGGCCACCATCCAGATCACGCCGTTCGACCTGCTGAGCGCGGCGCATGGGATGCACGTGCTGGCGCGGGTGGGCGAGGTCCTCGGCCCGTATCAGGGCCAGGTCGCCGCGGTGCGCCGCGCCTGGGCCATGCAGCATCGGCAAGAGGTGATCGATTTCATCCGCGCCTACCGCCAGGCGGTGGACTGGCTCTACCAGCCGGCCAACCGCGAGGTGGCGGCGGCAATCCTGGTCGCGCATCTGCCGGCGATGACGTTCCCGTTGGCGAACAAGACGCTCGCCGTGCTGCTGGCGCCGAAAGGCGGGCTCGCGCGCGACGCGATGCCGGACATGGCGGGGGTGCGGCTCGTGCTGGCCCTGCGCACGAAATACGGCGTCCCGCCCAAGGTGCTGAACAACCCGATGCAGTATCTCGACCTGTCGTATCTGAACGCGGCAGCGCACTGACGGGGGAAGGGGGGATGGACTTCGCCATCGCGGTCCCGAGCGCCGCAGAGTCCTGGAAGATCGTGCAGCGCGCCGAGGAGCTCGGCTTCACCCAGGCCTGGTTCTACGACACGCAGATGCTGTGCGCGGATTGCTTCGTCGCGATGGCGGCGGCGGCGGTGCGCACGCGCCGCATCCGTCTCGGCACCGGCGTGCTGATCCCGTCGAACCGCATCGCGCCGGTCGCCGCCGGCGCCTTCGCCTCGCTCAATGCGCTGGCGCCGGGGCGGATCGATTTCGGCGTCGGCACCGGCTTCACCGGGCGGCGCGCGATGGGCTTCGGCGCCATGACCCTGGCGGCGATGGAAGAGTACATCCACCAGGTGATGCGGCTGCTGGCTAACGAGACGGTGGATTTCGCCATGGAGGGCGAACGCCATCCGATCCGTTTCCTCAATCCGGAACTGGGGCTCATCAACACGCGCGATCCGGTGGGGCTGCATGTGTCCGCCTATGGGCCGCGTTCGCGCGCGCTGACTGCGCGGCTGGGCGCCGGGTGGCTGAACTTCATCGGCGTGCCGCGTTCGGGCATTGCGGAACTGGCGGCGATGCAGGCGGCGTGGCAGCAGGCAGGACATGCGAAGGATGCACTGGCCGCGACCGCGTTCGCGCTCGGCTGCATCCTGGAAGACGGGGAGGCGTTCGACTCGCCGCGCGCGCTGGCCGAAGCCGGGCCGCGCGCGGCGGTGCTGCTGCATCGCGCGGCCGATGCGGCGTTGGCCGGCCTGCCCAATAGCTCCGATATCCCCGAGGCGGTTGCCGCGGAAGTCGCCGGCTACGTGGCGCTGGCGCGGCAGTTCGCGCCGGCGGACGCGCGCTATCTGCAGAACCACCGCGGCCATCTGCTGTTCGTGAAGCCGGAAGAACGGCCGTTCGTCACCGCCGAGTTGATCCGCCAGACCACGTTCACCGGCACCGCCGCGCTCTTGCGCGCGCGCATCGGCGCCTTGCGCGATGCCGGCTACACGCAGTTCGCGATCCAGATCCTGCCCGGGCGCGAAGCGGCGATCGAGGACTGGGGCCGCATCCGCGCGGCGTTCTGACCGCCCTGCGGCGCCGCGCCGCTGCGGTACCAGACCAACACCGGCCTGCCGTTCCGCAGCCGCGACGCAGTTATCTATTGACGAATCGGGCGGATCGGCGATCTGTCGGCATCATGGACGTTCCCGCCGACGAGATCATGCAGTTGCCGCACGGCACCGCGCAGGTTGCCTGGCGGCGCAGCGCACGTGCGCGGCGGGTAAGCCTGCGCATCGATCCGCGCGACGGTACCGTGGTGGTAACGTTGCCAACACGTGCCGGACGCAATGCCGGCGTGGCGCTGCTGCTCACGCATGCCGACTGGGTTTCCGACCGGCTCGCCGCCCTGCCCGAAGCGGTGCCGTTCACCGATGGTGCGCTGGTGCCGTTCCTCGGCCGGCCGCACCGGATCCGCCACCTGCCCATGGCGTGCGGCGGCGTGTGGTGCGAGGGCGACGAGATCTGCGTGACCGGAAGGGCCGAATTCCTGCGCCGGCGGCTGACGGATTTTCTGCGCGCCGAGGCGCTTCGCCGGCTTCGCGCGCTGGCCGCCGCGAAAGCGGCGCAGGCGGGGCTGATCGCCCGCCGCATCGCGGTGAAGGACACGCAGAGCCGCTGGGGCAGTTGTGCCGCCGATGGATCGATCGCGTTCTCCTGGCGCCTCGTGATGGCACCGGAGATGGTGCAGGACTACGTCGCCGCGCATGAGGTCGCGCATCTGCGCCACATGAACCACGGCAAGCGGTTCTGGGCCCTGGTCGACAAGCTGACGCCGCATACCGCGCAGGCGGTCCCGTGGCTGCGCGGGGAGGGGGCGGGCCTGTTGCGGATCGGCTGAGCAGGTCGCGCCTGACCGACGCCGCGGGTGCGATCCGCCTTCAGCTCGATTTTCTGCGTCTTTCGGGGCGAGGCAGGGCGTGTCAACGCCGCGGTTTGGCGATCCGGCGGGGGGGCGATGCTGTCGCGGACTGGCCGGGGCGGTAATGGCTCTCGCGGTATCCTGGGGCGCGACAGTCCGCATGTCCGACCGGGCGCGCAATGATCGCGGTTGGCGCGGCCCGGCGGGATCTGCCGTGCGGATCGTTCTGCTTGCGGCATCGCAAGGATTTCACCACGGAGGAAGGGCGGAGGGACACGGAGGGCCACGGGAGTCGCAGCGGTTGGCTCTATCGCGGCTCCGCCCCGTCGCTCTCGGTCAGGCCCCGGGCGATGACCAACCGCTCCGACTCCTGTGGCCCTCCGTGGCCCTCCGTTCTTCCTCCGTGTTTGAGAAAAGCCTTGTTCTCTCTTCGGAATGTGTTGGCTCCCGGCGGCGTCGGCGGCCGCCGGGGTCCAGGTGCGTTTTTGGAGTGCGTGCCGATGCCAGGAAGCAAGGGATTTTAACCGCAGATGCACGCAGATAAGCGCAGATGTCGCGTTCCGCTCCCGCGATTCCGGTC
>JABBNW010000024.1 GCA_019352115.1 Pseudomonadota bacterium | reverse complement strand
ATGACGGCTCGTGCTGGCAGCAAGGCCAAGGGGCTCTGCCCCCTGGACCCCCGCCGCCGCCCGCTCCCACGCGACACCCCCCACACGCGAGGAACCCCCCGAGGGGTGCAGGGGACTTGTCCCCTGATGGGGGTCCAGGGGGCAAAGCCCCTTGGCCTTGCTTCCTGGATGCGTCGATCATCCCACCGACGGCCGCAGAACGGGGAGACGCGCGCCGACGCGTGGCGGTTGGGTTCGTTCAGATTCTCCAGGTCAGGAACAGGCCGATATCGCCTGGTTTGCCGCCGGGGAAGTCGAGGATCCGCGCCGCCAGGCCGAATCCGTGCGGCTTCAGTTCGCGCGCCCAGCGGTCGTAGAGGTCGGCCGGCTCGCCGCGCAGGGTCGTTTCCCATCCGGTTTCCGGCACCCCGATCTTCCGCCCGCCGTCGCTGCACAGTTCGGAGGGGAAGCGCAGCAGCAGCATTTCCTCCGCGCCGTGGGCGGCGGCGTCACTGGCGTGCGCGAGCAGGCTCTCCCACATCTCGGTATCGAGGTGGAGCTGCAGCAATGCCTTTACCTGGCGCAGCCGTTCCAGCTCCGCCGTGCGGGCGGCCTGCTGTTTCGCGTCCTGTCGCGACTGGTCGGAGGCAGCGACCAGCGCGCGGAAGGTGGACGCTGCGGGCGCGGCGGGTGGCCTTTCTCCGGCCTTGGTCCCGGTCGTCTCCGGGGCCGGCCCGGCGTGTGTGGGCGCCAGATGGGCGGCGTTGCCGATCAGATCCAGGAACAGGCCGGCGAGGCCGCTGCGGTGCGTCGCGGGCGGGGCGGGGGCGGCCAGCCTGGCGACCACAGCCAGCAGGTCGGCACGGCTGACGATGCCGATCATCTGCCCGTTCCGCATCACGGGCAGCCGCTTGATCTCGTGCGCGGCCAGGGTTTCCGCGACCGCCGCCACCGGCGCATCGGCTTCGATCGTCACGACCGGGGCGTGCATCACCTCGCTCACCGGCCGCGCGGCGGCGGCGTCGGTGACGGCGGGCGCCGCTGCGTCCGGACCGGCGAGCAGGGCCAGCCACCAGTCGTGCCCCGCCAGCCGGTCCGTGTCCGACCGGCCGAGCAGGTCGCCCTCGCTTACCATGCCGACCGGTGCGCCGTCGGTGTCCAGCACCGGCACGGCGCTGATCCGATGGGTGAGGAGCAGGCGGGCGACATCGCGCACCGTGGCCGTCGGCGTCACCGAGACGACCTGCCGGGTCATGATGTCGGCGGCGACGCGCGGCATGGCGATGGTCGGCGAGGCGAAGTTTTGTGACATGGGCGGGCTCTTTCGTCCGGGCGTGTCACGCAGGCGACGTGCGGCCCGTGATCGCGGCGGGAGGCGGCCCGCCAGCGCTATATGGGATGCCCGATATGGGATACCCGCCATGGGATGCCGGCCATGGACCCGGCCTGGGGGTGTGTCCGTGCCGGCCATGAAAACACCCGCTATCCGGAAGGTCCGGGGCGTCTCTCCGGGCCATCGCGCCGGCGCGTGGTGGGGGCGCGGCGCGGTGCGCTCCGGGGTGGCGGGATCGGTCGGTTGCACCGGGGTCCGCCGGCTCGCTTGCGCCGCGGCCGCGCAGTTGGTACGGCGCATGCCATGAATCACCCTCTGCCCGCCGGCCCCGGACAGCCCGCGCCGGACCCGGCCGAAGCCGTTGCGCGCCTCGCCCACGCCAGCGTGCTGGTGGTCGGCGACGCCATGCTGGATCGCTACGTCCACGGCACGGTCACGCGCATGAGCCCGGAAGTGCCGGGCACGCCCATCCTGACCGAGGAGCGCGAGCTGGCCCTGCCCGGCGGCGCGGCCAACGTCGTGCGCTACCTGACCGGGCTCGGCGCGGCGGTGGCGTTCATCTCGGTGGTGGGGGACGATCCGTCCGGCTCGGACCTGACCGGCCTCGTCGGCGGGCAGCCCAATGTGGAGCCCTGGCTGCTGGTGGAGGGCGGGCGGACCACGACCGTGAAGACCCGCTACCTCGCCGCCGGCCGGCACCTGCTGCGCGCCGATCGGGAGCAGACGACGCCGATCCCCGAGCGGCTGGCCGAACGGGTGCTGCGCATCGCGCGCGACGCGATGGCGGCGACCAGCCTCACCGTGCTGTCCGATTACGGCAAGGGCGTGCTGGGCAACGGGCTGGCGGCCCGGCTGATTGCCGCGGCGCGGGAGACCGGGCGGCCGGTGGTGGCCGCGCCGCCGCGCGGGGCGGGGGCCGATGACCTCGCCGCTTATGCGGGGGCGGACGCGCTGGTGCTGTGCCGGGCTGATGCCGTCGATCCCGCGGTGCCGCCCGGGACCGCGGCGGGTGCGGCCCATGCGGCGGCCTTGCGCACCGCCTACGACGTCGGCGCCGTGCTGCTCGCCGATGCGGCCGGGCTGAGCCTGGCAACGGCGGAGGGCGGCTGGACCGTCACGCGTCCAGGGGGGCATCCGGGGGAGACCGCGGTGGACCCGATGGTGGCGCTCCTGGCGGCGGCGCTTGCGGTGCGGATCGAACCGGCGCTGGCGCTGCGGCTGGTCGGTCTGGGCATGGACATCGTGGCGGCGAAAGACGGCATGGCGGTCGTGCGGGCGGAGGATCTGCTGGCCGCGCTCGCCGCATCCGGCGCGGCGATGGCGGCCGACGCCGGCTGACCCTCTGCCGCTTCCCCCTTCGTCCGCGGCGGGCGTAGGCTGCCGGCCATCCTGTGCAAAACCTATGCGGCAGGGGGCCAATGCAACAGGAGGGTTCGGCGTGCAGCGGGTATTCGGTTGCGATGACGCGGGGCGGTCGTGCGCCCATCCCGGCGTGAAGGCGCGCGGATGAGCCGGGTGCTGCATCGGGCCGGCGGGATGCCGCCGGTCGCCGTGAGCGGGGAGGGGGTGATGCTCCGCCTCGCCGACGGGCGGGAGGTCATCGACGGGTCCGGCGGCGCCGCCGTGGCGTGCCTCGGGCATGGGAATGCGCGGGTGGCGGCGGCGATCGGGCGCCAGGCGGCGAAGTTGGCGTATGCGCACACGGGATTCTTCACCAGCGAACCGGCCGAGGCGCTGGCCGATCTGATCCTGGAAGGAGCGCCGGGCGGGCTGAGCCATGCGTGGTTCTGCTCCTCCGGCTCGGAGGGGACCGAGGCGGCGGTGAAGCTGGCGCGGCAATATTTCGTGGAAATCGGCCAGCCGGCGCGGACCCGCTTCATCGCCCGGCGGCAGAGCTATCACGGCAATACGTTGGGGGCGCTGGCCGCCGGCGGCAACATGGCGCGGCGGGTGGTCTATGAGCCGATCCTGGCCGAGGCGTTCAGCCATGTCTCGCCCTGCTTCGCCTATCGGTTCCAGAACGAGGGCGAGAGCGACGCCGCCTATGTCGACCGCCTGGCGGCGGAGCTGGAGGCGGAATTCGCCCGCCTCGGCCCCGAAACGGTGGCGGGCTTCATCGCCGAGCCGGTGGTTGGGGCCACCGCCGGCTGCGTGCCCGCGCTGGCGGGATATTTCGAGCGGGTGCGGGCGATCTGCGACCGCCACGGCGCGCTGCTGATCCTGGACGAGGTGATGTGCGGCATGGGCCGGACCGGCAGCCTGCACGCCTGGGAGCAGGAAGGTGTGGCGCCGGATATCCAGATCGTCGCGAAAGGATTGGGCGGCGGCTACCAGCCGATCGGCGGCATCCTGATCGGCGCGCGAATCGTCGCCGGGATCGCGGCCGGCTCGGGCGCGTTCCTGCACGGGCACACGTACCAGGCGCACCCCGTGGCCTGCGCCGGTGCGCTGGAAGTGCAACGGATCATCCGCGAGGACGGTCTGCTTGCGAACGTGCGCGCGATGGGGGCGCGGCTGGAGGCGGCGCTGACGGACCGTTTCGGCAACCATGCCCATGTGGGCGATATCCGCGGGCGCGGATTGTTCCAGGCGATCGAGCTGGTCGCCGACCGGGCGGCCAAGCGCGTGTTCGATCCGGAGTTGAAACTGCATGAACGGGTGAAGCGCGCGGCGCTGGAACGTGGATTGGCGGTCTATCCGATGGGTGGCACGATCGACGGGCGGCGGGGCGATCATGTGCTGATCGCGCCGCCCTATATCGTGACCGCGGCGGAGATCGATACGATCGTCGACCGTCTGGGTGCGGCGGTGGATGCGGCGCTGGCGGAGCTGTGAGGCTGCGGTGCAGCCGGTCTTCCGCACTGCCCGGTTGACCCTTGCCCCGCGCCGCATGGCCGATCTTGCGGCATGTCTCGCGATGGACCGCGACCCCGAGGTGACCCGGTTCGTCACCGGTCCGTGGGCCGATCCGGTCGCGCACCGGGCTTTCGTCGCGGCCCGCATCCGGCATCGCTATCCGCCTGGCATGGGCTATTGGTCCGTGTGCACGCCAGCCGGGTTCGTCGGCTGGATACTCCTCACCCCGGACGACCTGGCGGGGCCGGAGGTCGAGATCGGCTGGCGCTTCCTGCGGGCGGCCTGGGGGCAGGGGTTTGCCACCGAGGCTGCGCGGCCGGTGCTGGATCACGCCCTGGGCACGCTGGGGCTCGCGGAGGTGGTGGCCGATATCGATCCCGCCAACATGGCCTCGGTTCGGGTCGCGGCGAAGCTCGGCTTGCGAGCGGGGGGTAGCGTGCCGTACGCCGGGCGCATGGTGACCCGGTATGTGGCGCGCCCGGGTGGAGCGCCGGCGGGGGCTGGCCACGCAGCGGTCCACCGGTCCTGATGGCACGGCGGCGGAGGATCCGTTGGTCGCTGGCGTCCGTTCTTATCCGTTATCGAAGAATGTCCTGAAATTTATCTGTAGACTCCTTCTCGGACGAGCTGAAGGCCTTCAGATCAATGCCGGGCGGTTGATACCGAAGCGGCAAGGGCGCCCATCTCCCGGTGCGGGCGCCTGCGCTCTTCTTCGCAACCGTCGCTGCGTCGCACGCCCGGTCCTGGTGTGCCGTTGCCGCATGGCGGGAGCCTTTGCGCCGGCGCCGGGCGGCGGCAGACTAGGGCCGGCAGCGGGGCGCTCCAGGCGCGGCCGCGCCGGCGGGGGCGGACAGGAGGAACGGCATGGTACGCGTGGTGGGGATCGACCACCTGGGGATCCGGGTGTCGGATTACGAAAAGTCGAAGGCGTTCTATGGGCGGCTGTTCGGCTTCCTCGGCTTCGAGGTGTCGGACGAGTACGACGACGCGATCGGCTGGACCAACGGCAAGACGCGGTTCTGGATCGGCCCGGCGGACACTGAGGGCCGCCGGCACAAGCACCGCGCCGGCAACATCGGCTTCCACCATTACGCGTTCCAGTTGCGAAGCCGCAAGGACGTGGACGCGCTGGGCGCATTCCTGCACGAACACGGGGTCCCCATCGTCGACCCGCCGGCCGAGTATTATGACGACTACTACGCCGTCTTCTTCACCGATCCGGACGGGCTGAAGCTGGAGGGGATGAAATACGGCGAACGCCAGGCGCGCGCGGCGCGTCGGGCCACCGCCGCACGATCGAACACGAAGGGCTGACATGGACATCGCAATCGAACGCGTCCCGCTGCCGAACGCCGAGGCGCATGACCTGCTCGGCGAACTGGACCGGGAGCTGGCCCGTTTCTACGCTGCCGACCAGCGCCACGGCCTGTCGATCGAGCACCTGTTCCGGACGGGCAACAGATTCTTCATCGCCCGGATCGACGCCGTGGCGGTGGGCTGCGGCGCGGTCAGCCTGCTCGGCGACCACGCCGAGGTCCGGCGCATGTACGTCCGCCCGGAGGCGCGCCGGCAGGGCGTGGCCCAGGCGCTGCTGGCGCGGATCGAGCGGGAGGCCCGCGGCGCCGGGCTCGCTCTGCTGCGGCTGGAGACGGGCCTGCACCAGGCGCCGGCGATCGGGCTGTACGAGCGGGCCGGCTTCGCCCGTTGCCCGCCGTTCGGGGCCTATGCCGAGCTGGCACCGCATGCGATCGAGACCAGCCTGTTCTTCGAGAAGCGGCTCTGACCGCGCGCCCGTCGCCCTCCCCTCTTGACCTTCTGCCATGCGGCAGACCATGAGGGTGGCGGCGGCGGGCGATGCGGACGGTTTCGTCGCGACCTGTCGCTCCGGCCGGTGGCCGCCGCGTCGCGGCGCCGGGCGGTCGCAACGATCCGACGATCCGCCCGAAGGGAGAGGCTGCCCCCGATGTCCTCCGCCACGACCACCGACCACGGCCAGCCTGCGGACCCCGGCCGGCGCGATTTCCTGGGCCTCGTGACCGGCGCCTTCGCCGCCATCGGCACCGCGGCGATCGCCTGGACCCTGATCGATTCCATGAACCCCGCGGCCGACGTGATCGCCGCCGGCGCGCCGATGGACATCGACATCAGCAAGATCGACCCCGGCCAGCAGATCATCGTGCGCTGGCGCGGGATGCCGATCCTGTTCGTCAACCGCACCGCGGAGATGGTCTCCACCCTGAACAACAAGGCCGACACGGCGCGGCTGGCGGATCCCGATTCGAAGGTGATGCAGCAGCCGGCCTATGCGCAGAACTGGCACCGGTCGGTGAAACCGGAGCTGGCGGTGCTGGTCGGCATCTGCACCCACCTCGGCTGCCTGCCCGAATTCCTGCCGAAGCCGGATCCGACCGAGCCGGTGACGAACTGGCCGGGCGGCTATCTGTGCCCCTGCCACGGGTCGAAATACGACCTCGCCGGGCGGGTGTACCAGAACGTTCCGGCGCCGGACAACCTGCCGGTGCCGCCCTATCTGTTCGTCAATCCGAAGACCGTGCGGGTCGGGCAGAATCCGACCGGGGTCAGCTACTCCCTCGGGGAGATCGTGCAGCTCTGAGCTGCGCCGGCGCCCGGGCGGACGTCCGGGCGCCCCCGTCCCCGGGGCGTGTCCATCCCCCGGGCGTGTCCATCCCCCGGGCGTGTCCGTACCCATCCGGCTCGCCTGGGACGTGCGTCGCCTCACGGCGATCCGTAATAGCGCCCCGGCCCGGTGGTCCCCATCGGCGTGCCGAACCCGGTGGCCTGGGTCCCGCCCGGTTCGGGCAGGCCGGGCAGGCCGAGCGTGCTGTCCGCCGGACCGCTCGGCGGCGGCTGGGGCTGCGCGCCGGTCAGCCCGAGGGCGGCGGGGGACGTCGCACAGCCGGCCAGCAGCGCACCCGTCCCTGCCAGGAGCGCGGCGGCCAGCAGGACGCCGGCCAGCGCCGCGCGCGCCGGCCCCGCGGCCGGAACGGCCAGCAACTTGCGAAGAGAAATCATGCACCTGGTCCCGGACGCGACGCGCGAGCGCGCAGTGAACACGATCCGCGCCGCCGGCGCCAGCGCGCCTGCCTCCGCCCGCCCCGAGGGTCGTCCGCCGGCCCCTTGTGGTCCCCCCCGCACGCGGCTAAGTGCTCCGCCTTCCCGACCGCTCCCTCCCGCTCCGGACGTTCGTCCCGCGCCGGGCGACCGCCCCGCGCCGGCTCCGATCTCCCCGGCCGCCACCTTGCGTAAAGGTTTGCTGCATGTTTTCCCGGCTGCTCGGCTTCATGTCGGCCGACATGGCGATCGACCTCGGTACCGCGAATACGCTGGTCTATGTGAAGGGGCGCGGGATCGTGCTGGCCGAACCCTCGGTGGTCGCCATCGCCGACGTGCGCGGCAAGAAGCAGGTGCTGGCCGTGGGGGAAGAGGCCAAGCAGATGCTCGGCCGCACTCCGGGCAACATCTCCGCCATTCGCCCGCTGCGCGACGGGGTGATCGCCGATTTCGAGGTCGCGGAGGAGATGATCAAGCATTTCATCCGCAAGGTGCACGGCCGCCGCAGCTTCGCCTCGCCGCTGATCATTGTCTGCGTGCCGTCGGGCTCGACCGCGGTGGAGCGCCGGGCGATCCAGGAAAGCGCCGAAAGCGCCGGTGCGCGCAAGGTGCTGCTGATCGAGGAGCCGATGGCCGCGGCGATCGGCGCCGGTCTGCCGGTCACCGAACCCTCGGGCAGCATGGTGGTCGATATCGGCGGCGGCACCACCGAAGTGGCGGTGATCTCGCTCGGCGGCATCGTCTATTCGCGCAGCGTGCGCGTCGGCGGGGACAAGATGGACGAGGCGATCATCAGCTACATCCGCCGCAACCATAACCTGCTGATCGGAGAATCCACCGCCGAGCGCATCAAGATGGACATCGGCGCCGCCGCCCCGGGCGAAGACGGCGACGATGGCCCCTGGCGCGAGGTGAAGGGCCGCGACCTGATGAACGGCGTCCCGCGCGAGATCGTGGTCAGTCAGGCGCAGATCGCCGAAAGCCTCGCCGAGCCGGTGAGCGCCATCGTCGAAGCGGTGAAAGTGGCGCTGGAGAACACGCCGCCGGAACTTTCGGCCGACATCGTGGACAAGGGTATCGTGCTGACGGGCGGGGGGGCTTTGCTGTATCGTCTGGATCAGGTGCTGCGGGAGGCGACGGGCCTGCCCGTCGCGGTGGCGGAGGATGCGTTGCAATGCGTCGCCCTGGGAACCGGTCGCGCGCTGGAGGAGTTGAAGCGGCTCCGCAACGTGCTGACCACGATGTACTGAGCGTGCGTGGAAGCATGCCCGTCGGCCGCCGGCTCTCCCGCGTACAGGTGCGTCGTTCCATCGGGCGTCCCGTGGCGCATGAGGTGGCATTGCAGGCCAGGCGGGGGGCCGGGCCTGCGTCGGGCCTCGGCATGAACGCGGCGGCGGGGACGCCACGGCGATGATGCGGCTGTCGATCCCGCTGCGCCAGGCGCTCGCCAAGCTCACCCTGCCGGTGCTGTTCGCGGCTTCGTTCGGCGTCGTGCTGCTGGGCAAGCTCGATTTCATGGTGACCGAACGCGCCCGCATCTCGCTCGCCGATGCGCTGGCGCCGGTCTATGCGACCCTGGCAGGCCCGCTCGGCGTGGTGCGCACGGGGGTGGAGCAGGTCTCCGGGCTGGTATCGCTCGATGCCGAGAACGCGCGGCTGCGGGCGGAGAATGCGCGGCTGCTGCACTGGCAGGCGGTGGCGCTGACCCTGGCGGCGCGGAATCGCGCGCTGGAAGCGACCCTGCACTGGGTGCCCTCGCCGGCGCTCGACTTCGTCACCGCGCGGGTGGTGGCCGATGCCGGCGGGGTCTATGCGCGTGCGGTCCTGCTGTCGACCGGACCCAATCATTTCGTTCGCAAGGGGCAGATCGTGCTGGCGGACGGCAACCTGGTCGGGCGGATCACCGACGTCGGCAGCCGCTCGGCCCGCGTCCTGCTGCTGACGGACCGCAACAGCCGCATCCCGGTGCGGCTGGAGGGCAGCAGCACCCGTGCGATCCTGGTCGGCACCGACGGGGCCCGCCCCCGGCTGATCTTCTGGTCGGGTCCCGCCCCGCGGGAAGGCGGGCTGGTGGTGACCGCCGGCGTGGCAGGGGCCTTCCCGCCCGACCTGCCCGTGGGCACCGTGCGCTACACGCGCCGGCACGTGCCGGAAGTGGTGCCGACGGCCGATCCGGAGCGGCTCGGGATGGTGCAGATCCTCTCCGGCGGGCTGGCCGGACTGCCGGCGCCGGACGGCACCGCGTCCGGGGCGCCGGGCGGGGCCTCCGTCCCCGCCGAGGCAACCACCGGGACGCCCACGGGCGTTTCCACTGGCGCTTCCGCTGGCGCTTCCGCTGGCGCTTCCGCTGGCGCTTCCACCGGGGCGTCCATCGGGGCCGCCGCCGGGGCAACCGGACCCGCGGCATCGGCGGCTTCGACGGCTGGCACCACGCCGGCATCGACCGGGCTGTGGGTGCCGTCCTTCGTCGTGCCGCCCGCCGCCGCGTCGGCCGGGCTCGCCCCGGCAGCCGGGCTGCCCACCGCCCCCGCACCGGCATCTGGACCCGCATCGGCAGCCGCATCCGCCGGGGGCGCGGCCCCCACCCGGCCGGGCTGAGCCGGACCACGGCGATGGATGATGTGGGCCGCGCCCCCGGCATCCGCCCGCGCCCCAGCCTCTGGCGCCGGCTGGACGTGCTCGCGCGCTGCGCCTTCCCGGTCACAAGCACCATCCTGCTCATGCTCGCGAGCAATGCGCCGTTCGGCATCCCCGACCAGGCGAGCCTGCTGCCGGCGGTCGCGGTGGTCGCGGTGTTCTTCTGGTCGGTGTTCCGTCCGTCCGGGATGCCGCCGCTCGCGGTGTTCCTGATCGGGCTGCTGCTCGACCTGCTGGGCTGGCTGCCGATCGGCACCGGGCCGCTTTGCCTGCTCGCGGTGCACGCCTTCTGCCGGCGCTGGGGGCGCGGCCTGGGGCGGCTCGGCTTCCTGGCGATCTGGCTCGCCTTCGCGGGCTTCGCCATCGGGGCGGCGGCGGCAATCCTGGGGCTGGTGGCGCTGCTCGACCTGCGGCTGATGCCGGTCGGGCCGGCGGTGTTCCAGGCGGCGCTGACGGTGGCGCTCTATCCCGTGCTGGCGATCCCGCTCGCGCACGCGCATCGGGATCTCGCCGCGCCGGAACGGGCCTGACATGCGCCGGGAGGTGCGGCGCTCCGGCGTGTTCACCCGCCGCGCGCTGGCAGTGCTGGGCGGCCAGGCGGCGGTGCTCGGGCTGCTCGGGGCGCGGCTGTACCAGGTGCAGGTCACGGACGGCGCGCGCTACGCCACCCTGGCGCGGCAGAACCGGGTGAGTCTCCGTATGATCGCCCCGGTGCGCGGGACGATCGTCGACCGGTTCGCCACGGTGGTCGCCGGCAACAAGCAGAACTGGCGCGCGCTGCTGATCGCGGAGCAGGCCCCCGACGTCGCCCGCACGCTCGATCGCTTCTCCGCCATTGTGCCGCTGGATGCGCGCGCCCGCGCCCGCATCGGCCGCGACATCCGCCGCAACCGCCGCTTCATCCCCGTCCTGGTGCAGGATTTCCTGACCTGGGCGCAGATGGCGGAGATCGAGGAGAACGCGCCCGACCTGCCCGGCATCCTGGTCGATGTGGGGGAAACCCGGGTCTATCCGTTCGGTCCTACCCTGGCGCACCTGGTCGGCTACGTCGCCCCGCCGACCCCGGCCGACGTCGCCGCCGATCCCACCCTGGCCTTGCCCGGCATGCGGGTCGGCCGCACCGGGGTCGAGAAATTCCGCGAACGCGATCTGCGCGGCATCGCCGGCGCGGTGCAGATGGAGGTGAACGCCTACGGCCGCGTGATCCGCGAGCTTGCCCGCCAGGAAGGCACGCCGGGCGCGGAAGTGACCCTCACGATCGATACCGCCCTGCAGCAGGTCGCGATGGACCGGCTGGGCGGGGAGAGCGCCGCCGCAGTGCTGCTCGATTGCCGCAACGGGGAGGTGCTGGCGATGGCCTCCGCGCCCTCGTTCGATCCGTCGCTGTTCGACACCGGCGTGTCGGCGGCGCAGTGGCACGATTGGGTCAGCAACGAACGCGCGCCGCTCATCGACAAGGCGACGGTGGGCGTCTATTCGCCCGGCTCCACCTTCAAGATGGCGGTCGGCCTCGCGGCGCTGTCGGCCGGCGCCGTGACCCCGACCACGACGTTCTTCTGTCCGGGCTATTTCCAGATCGGCAACCGGAAATTCTACTGCTGGAAGCGCGGCGGGCACGGCACGATCAACATGCACACCGCGATCGAGCAGAGCTGCGACGTGTTCTTCTACCACACCGCGCTGGCGGCCGGGATCGACCGGATCGCGGCGATGGCGCACCGGTTCGGGCTCGGCACGAAGCTCGACCTCGATCTGCCGATGCAGGCGGAGGGGCTGATCCCGACCCGCGCCTGGCGGCGCGCGCAGGGCCATCCGTGGGAGCTGGGGGAGACCGCGATCAGCGGCATCGGCCAGGGCTTCGTGCAGGTGACGCCGTTGCAGCTTGCGACCTACGCCGCGCGGCTCGCCACCGGGCGGGCGGTGCAGCCGCATGTCACCCGTGCGATCGGCGGCGTCGCGCTGCCGGGCGGACAGGCGACGGACTGGCCGCTGCTCGACCTGCCGGAGCCGCTGCTCGATCTCGTGCGGGGCGGGATGTTCGCGGTCGTGAACCGGCCGCAGGGCACCGGTTGGACGGTGCGGCTGCCGCCGGCGCTCGGGGTGCACATGGCGGGCAAGACCGGCTCGGCGCAGGTGACCGACGTTAGCCAGGCCGAGCGCGCCCGCGGCGGCTACCACAGCAGCAAGATGGCGTGGAAGCTGCGGCCCAACGCGCTGTTCGTCGCTTACGCCCCGTTCGACGCGCCGCGCTACGCCGCCGCCGTCGTGGTCGCGCATGGCGACGAGGGCGCCAGCGCCGCGGCGCCGATCGTGCGCGACCTGATGGTGGCGGCGCTGACCCGCGATCCGGCCGGGCGGGCGGTCGCACCGGGGGGGGCGGCGGGCGGCGGGGGGAGCGGGCCGGATACGCACCCAGGCGCGAGCCCAGGCCCGGGACCGCTGGCCGCGGCGGGGGGCACGACGTGAGCGACCGCCGGCCGCTCCGCTCGATGCCGTTCGACATCACCGCCAAGCTGGGGCGGCTCAACTGGGCCTTCGTGCTGCTGATCTGCGCCCTGGCGGGGGTGGGATATGCCGCGCTCTACAGCGTCGACGGCGGCTCGCCACATCCCTATGCCGAGGCGCAGGCCCTGCGCTTCGCCGTCGGCCTCGTGCTGATGCTGGGCGTGGCGCTCGTCGATATCCGCTTCATCGCCCGGCTGGCCTGGCCGGCCTATGGGGCGGCGCTCGCGTTGCTGGCGGCGGTCGAGCGGTTCGGCCATGTCGGCAAGGGGGCGCAGCGCTGGATCACGATCGGCGGGTTCGACCTGCAACCGTCGGAGCTGATGAAGATCGCGCTGGTGCTGGCGCTCGCTGCCTGGTTCCACCGCGCGTCCTGGGAACGGGTGGGCCAGCCGGTGTTCCTGCTGGTGCCGCTGGCGGCGATCCTGGCCCCGGTGGGGCTGATCCTGAAGGAGCCGAACCTGGGCACGGCGGTCATCACCGCCTCGGTCGGCGGCGCGGTGCTGTTCGCCGCCGGCGTGCGGCTATGGATGTTCGCGCTCGTGCTGGCGCCGGTGCCGCTGGTCGCACGGGTCGCCTACGGCCATCTGCACGGCTACCAGAAGCAGCGCATCCTGACCTTCCTGCACCCGGAGCGGGATCCGCTCGGCGCCGGCTACAACATCATCCAGTCGAAGATCGCGCTCGGGTCGGGCGGGATGTGGGGACAGGGATATCTGCACGGGACGCAGGGGCACCTCGATTTCCTGCCCGAAAAGCAGACCGACTTCATCTTCACCACGGTGGGCGAGGAGCTGGGCTTCATGGGCGCGCTGGCGGTGCTGGCGCTGCTGGGGCTGATCATTGCCGGCGGGATGCTGATCGGGATGCGTTGCCGGCATCAGTTCGGGCGGCTGGTGGCGTTCGGGGTGACGGTGAATTTCTTCATGTACGTGCTGGTCAACCTGGCGATGGTGATGGGGCTGATCCCGGTGGGTGGGGTGCCGCTGCCGCTGGTGTCTTACGGGGGCTCGGCGCTGATTGCGGTGATGCTGGGGTTCGGGCTGCTGCTGTCGGTCGATCTGCACCGGGACGTGGAGTTCCCGGTGGCCCAGGGGGGATGAGCGCGCCGGGGGGTAAGAGCCTGGGGGATGAGCGCGCGGGTTGAGTCTTCGCGATGCTGATCCGGGCAGGGGATCGCTCGTGCTTCGACGTCATGCGCCGGTCGGAGTCATGTGCCCGTCGGTTCGGCCGTTCCGCCGCGCGCATGTTCCGCCACCCGCCGCCCGCGCCCCGTCAGTAATGGTGGTGATGATGGTGGTGATGGTGATGGTGGTGGTGGTGGTAATACCGGGGATAGTACGGACCGTAGTTCGGGGCTGCATAAGGCCGCTCGTAGGCATAGGGCGGCGGTGGCGGCGGTGGCGGCCCGTAGTTGAAATAGACATACCCGTTCGCATCCCGCACCCGCGCCTGCACTGCGTCATCCGCGCGCAGCAGCCGGGCGGCATCAGGTATCGGCGCGAGCAGGTCGGCGTAGGTTGTCACGGTCAAGGTCTGGGCCATGCCGGCGACAGGCGGCGCCGCCTGCGCGGAGCCCAATGTCGCCAGCCCGGCTACCGCGCCGAGCAGCCCGGCGGTTTTCCTGTCCATGGACGTCCTCCTTCAAGCAGAACCGATGCTGATAAGTGCCGTCGGCCGCGGCTTTTTTGTGGCCGGTCCGGATCGGCCACGCGATCGTGTGCAACACCGCCGGGTGCCTCGCATCTGGCGGCGATTGCCTCATGTGGGCGATGCAGGCGCCGAACGGGGGGCCGCGCCGGCATTCCGCCGTTCAACAATTTGAAACCCGACTCGGGCCAGATTGGCCGTGCCGATGGTGCGCCGGCCCGGCTCGCACGGGCACCGCATCGGAAAGCGCCGCCGCATCGCAAAGCGGCTTGGAATTGTGTCGGCGGCATCGCTAAGAAGCAGGTGCGGTGGGCAAGCGCGGTGGAGGAGGCGGACACATGAGCGGGGCGGTGGATGCGCAGGCCGCTTGGGTGCAGCGGGTGCTCGGGGTCGCGCTGCCATCCTCGCGCGGCCTCGGCGGCGGGACTGGCGGCGGAACGGCGGCCGACTGGCCGGCGGCGCGGCGGGCTTGGCAGGCGGCGAGCGAAGCGGTCGATTCGCAGATCGCCGGGTTGCAGGCCGTGCTGCGCCGCAGCGGCGACGACACCCTGGAGGAGATCGCCGAATTCGGACTGAATGGCGTCACCGGCAACCATCGGGTCCGGCTGATGGCGGCGCTGATGGAGCTGGGGTCGGGCGATCCGGTGGCGATGCGCAAGAGCGGCCCCAAGGCGCTCGGCATCGTCCGCGCGTTCGATAGTTTCCTCGGCGCCAGCGAGGCGATCGAAGTCTGCGACGCCAATCCGTTCGGCGTTGCGGTCTCGATCCGCACCACCCTGGGCGCCGCGTTGCAGCAGATGGCGACGGCGCTCGCCGCGGGGCTCGAGGCATGAGCGGGCCGGCGCGGCGGCCGGGCCGGAGAAGCGGGGCATGAGCGTCACCCTGGATCGTTTCAAGCGCGTGCTGAGTGGCGGCACCGTCGTGTCCGACAAGCTGGTGACGGTACGCAACGACAAGGTCGGCGCGGCGCTGGCCGAGCTGAAGAACGAGCTGGACCGGCTGTCCGACGCCGGGATGGCCAACACGACCCTGGAAGCCAGGCGCCAGACCCTGATCCAGGCGCGCATCGCAGCGCTACGCCAGACCGACAACCAGGCGAAATGCGACGCGCTCGAGCGCATTAAGGACGCCGCAAGGGCGGCGGTGATCGAGGCGCGCAAGCAGGCCGATCAACTGCTCGGCAACCCGGAGCTGAAGGACAAGGCGGACGCGGCGCTGGCGGCCTGCAACGACACCGCCGCTGAGATCGCCCTGGTGAGCGATCCCCTGCTGCGCGCGCCGCTGGAACGGGCGCTGGCCGATTTGCAGAACCTGCGGCTGACACACAGCACGGCGGACAATTCGGGCGCGGTGCAGAAGGCTATCGTGGAACTGCCGAAGGTGACGACGGCGGCGATCCTGCTGGCGGTGCGCGCCGGCACGGCCGCCAGGCTCGCCACCGACCGGGCGAAGCGGCTCGGCGAGATCGACACCCAGTTGGCGGACCTGCGCACCCTGGCCTTGCAGGTCGTCGACGACCCGATGGTGCGGGCGACCAACAAGCTGCTGGCGCCGCTCGGCCAGCGGCGCGACCTGCTCGCGACCGCGGGGCCGGATAAGGTGGCGGGCGCACTCGACGGCGCGGACGCGCTGGCCGACGACATCGCAACGGCGTCCGATCGCGTGACCGCCTACGTGAACTACGGCAAGCGCAAGGTCGAGCGGACGATGATCCTGGGTGCCGCCCAGGGCTATCTGGCGGCGGCGAAGAAGCCCGGCCAGGAGTGGCTTAAGAAAGACACGGAGGCGATGCAGAAGGGGCTCGCCGCCGTGCAGAAGATGTCCGTCGCCGATCCCGCCGGCGCGCTGACGGCGCTCAACGACGTGAAGAAGCAATACGACAACCTCAAGGCGAGCTACGTCGACAGGGTCCTCAAGGGACCGTTGCTGGGAAAGATCGACCAGCTCATCAAGGACAATCCCGACGGCCCCGAGGCGCAGATGGTCGATGCGCTGAGCGCCCCGGAGTTCGAGCGCCGGGCGCTCGAGGTGGCGCACACGCAGTTCGCGTTCGGCATGGACCCGACCCTGCTTTCCCCCGGCGAGGCCGTCGCGGTCTACACATACACGTCGAACGATTACAGCGAAATGAACGGCCTGCTGCTGGGGCTGCCCAGCACCGCCTCGGGCGAGCAGATGCGGAAGACGAAGATCAAGAACGACCAGGCCACCGCGGCGCTGACGAAGCTCCCGAACTATCCAGCCGGGATCACCAAGCGCGGCGAGCAGCCCTGGCCGGGCGCCGATGCACAATATACGCAGGACAAAGTCTTCACCGTGAAGGCGTTCTGGAGCACCGGGGTCGGGTTCAATTTCCCCGGCGCCTACCAGATCAGCATCAAGGGCAAGACCGGCAAGAACGTCATGACGATGTCGAATTTCCCGAAGGAATCCGAAGTCCTGTTCGCGCCCGGCACGCAGTTCAAGGTGCTGTCGCGCGACGACACCGGTGCGCCGAACAAGATCCTGGTTGTGGTTGAGGAGGTCTGATGAGCGGCTCTGCACACGACGCGCCGGATCCGGTGGAGGAAGCGCGCAAGATCGAGAAATACAGCTACCTGCTGCCGGAGGCGTCGGCCCAGCTGATCGACAAGATGAACAGCGGCACGCCGCCGGCGACGGGGCCGGATACGGCGATCGCGGCGGCGGCCGACGCCCGCGCCGCGCTGCCCGACCCCGACTGGCCGGCGCTGGATGCGGCGGCGGCGCGCGATCGCGCGCGCGGCTGCCTGCTCGGCCTCGCGGTGGGCGATGCGGTCGGCGCGGCGGTGGAGTTTGCCGCCCGCGACAGCTTCCCCCCGCTCGTCGACATGATCGGCGGCGGCCCGTTCCACCTCGCCCCGGGGGAATGGACCGACGACACGACGATGGCGCTGTGCCTGGCCGACTCCCTGCTTGAAAGCGGCACGGTCGATCAGGACGATCTGATGACCCGGCTGCGCGGCTGGCTGGAGCGGGGCGAGATGACCGTGTCGGGACGGTGCTTCGACATCGGCGTCACGACCCGCGCCGCGATCGAGCGCTTCGCCGCCACCGGCGTGGCCGCCGCCGGACGGGAGGATGGTAACACCGCGGGCAACGGGTCCTTGGTACGGCTCGCCCCGCTCGCGATCTTCGCCGCCGGGGACGCGGAGACGGCGGAGTTTCTCGCGGTGAAGCAGTCGCGCGCCACCCATGCCGCGCAGGAATGCCTGGACGCCTGCAAGCTGTTCGTGGCCTTCCTGCTGGATGCGCTGGACGGCGCCGACAAGGCCGGCGCCACCCGCGCGCGCGTGATGAGCCTGGCGCCGAAGCTGCTGTTCATCTCGGCCGGGGAATGGAAGGCGAAGACGCGCGGCGAGATCCGCTCGAGCGGCTATGTCGTGCACACCTTGGAGGCGGCGTTGTGGGCGGTGTGGCAGACCGACACTTTCCGCGACGCGGTGCTGACGGCGGCCAATCTCGGCGATGACGCCGACAGCGTCGCTGCGGTGGCCGGGCAATTGGCCGGGGCGTTGTACGGGGCGTCCGCCATTCCGGCCGAGTGGCTGGCGAAGCTCGCCTGGCGGGACGAGATCGCGCAGCGGGTGGACGCGCTGTTCGATCGCAATGCCGCCGGCCGTTGAGGGATCGGGCGACCAGCATATCCCTATCTGTTGCGGGGCCTGGCGATCGACCAGCCTGATCAGGTGTGATGCGCGCACATCGCGTGCATTCCGATGGCGAAGGGGTTTGTGTCTCTTGGGGGCGGTGATGGACTGGCGCAGCCGGTGGCGGTTACCACGGACACGGCGTTTCGTGTCGCGGCGTTGCGCGAAGCGATGGATCGGCGCGGATCGCCGGAGATCTTCAATGCCCCGGCGATGGGGCGACCCGTTCGCGGGTTCGTATCAGTTGCCACCGGCGGGGCCGACCCTTCGCGGAGGAAAGCCGTCCCGATCCCGGTGGCGGTCTGCGCCGGCTTGGGGACTTTCTGTTTAGGCCGCCGGCTCGCCCGCGACCGGTGCGTAGCCGAGCGTTGCGAACAACGCCGTCACCTCGGCGATCGCCGCCTCCAGCAGCGCCGGATCGAGACCTTTGGCAACGATTGCGACGCCGTTGCCGCCGGGGCGGTAGAATGGGTAACTGCCGATATCCAATTCCTCGTACCGCGCCGCGATGGCCGCCAGCGGCTCGGCAAGCCGGCCTTCGGACGCGCCGAGCGCGTGCACCGCGCGCGCCGCGATCGGCGTGCCGCCGGGCAGGCGGGGGGCCAGGGTGTCGAACATCGCTTGCATCACCCGCGGCACCCCGGCCATCACGTGCACGTTGCCGATGGTGAAGCCGGGGGCGGTGGAGATCGGGTTCTCGATCAGGCTGGCACCGCGCGGCATGGTGGCCATGCGCTGGCGGGCGGGGTTGAATTCGCCGGGCTTGTAGCTGCGTTCCATCCGCGCCCATGCCTCCGGGTGCGGTTCCCATGGCACGCCGAAGGCGGCGGCGATGCATTCGCTGGTGATGTCGTCATGCGTCGGGCCGATGCCGCCGGTGGTGAACAGCATGTCGTAGCGGGCCCGGAGTTCGTTCACGGTGGCCACGATCACGTCGGGGATGTCGGGGATCACCCGCGCCTCGGCCAGTCGGATGCCGCGCTCGCCCAGGCGCTGGGCGAGGAAGCGCAGGTTGATGTCCTGCGTGCGGCCGGACAGGATCTCGTTGCCGATCACGAGAACCGCGGCGGTGGGGGCGGGGGCGGGGTCTGCCATCTCGGGGTTCCTCACAGGAAATCGCGCAGCAGCGGGATCAGCGGCTTGTCGGCGGGCGGCATCTGGTAGTCGGCCAGGCGCTCCGGCCGCACCCAGGTCAGCGCCTGGCCCTCCCGCCCACGCGGGATGCCGCGCCAGCGGCGGCAGAGATAGAGCGGCATCAGCAGGTGGAAGCGTTCGTAGGCATGCGAGGCGAAGGCGAAGGCGCCGAGGCAGGACGCGGTGACGTCAATGCCGAGTTCTTCCTTGAGCTCGCGGATCAGCGCCACTTCCGGCGTCTCGCCCGGGGCGAGCTTGCCGCCGGGGAATTCCCACAACCCGGCCATGGTCTTGCCTTCCGGGCGGCGGGCCAGGAGCACGCGGCCGTCGCGATCGATCAGGGCGCAGGCGGCGACCAGGACGAGTGGACGCGCGTCGGGCGCGGCGCCTGGGGCGATGCCAGAGGCGCCGGCACCGGAGGCGCCGGCAGCGGGGGCGCCAACGGCGGCAGGGCCAGGGCCGGGCGGCGGCGGCGGGGCGGCGAAGCCCAACGGAAGGGAGGCCGTGCGGGGCGTCGGGACCGGCGGGGGCTGGACCGCGGGCGGCGGGGTCGCGCCGCGGCCCATCGCACGCGGCGCGGGGCGCGGCGGGGTCCCGGCCTCGCCGAACAGGTCGCCGCGGGTCGCGGTCCAGCGCAGCACCGGCTGCCGGCCGCCGCGGGCGCGGAACATCTCACTTCCTCGGCCGTCCGCGCGGAAGCCGATGCGGCGCAGGACGGCGAGGGAGGCGGCGTTGCCCTCGATCACCGTCGCTTCCAGCCGGTCGAGATCGAGGTTGGCGAGCCCCCAGCGGGCAAGCCGCCCGGCAGCTTCGGTCGCGACCCCACGGCCCCAGAAGCGCCGGCCGACCCAGTAGCCGAGTCGTCCGGTCCGGCGCGCGGTCTCGCAGCGCAAGCCGACGACCCCGATCAAGGGCTCGGCCGCGCCTTCCCAGCCGGTGATCGCCAGGTGGTACGCCTCCCCGGCCGCCAACTCGCGCGCCGTGGCGGCGATCCAGTCGTCGGCGAGGTCGCGCGGGTAGGGGAACGGAACATTGGCCAGGGTGCAGGCGACTTCCCAGTCATTGACCAGGTTATGCAGCGCCGCGGCGTCCGCGGCGGTGAGGGGGCGCAGGATGAGGTGCTCGGTCGCCAGCGGGGCGAAGGCGGGCGCGGGCTCCGGCCCGGCGGCGATCGGCCCGCCAGCGATCGGCCCGGCGGTGATCGGCTCGGCCGCGTTGGGCGGGGGGGCAAGCAGGTCCGCCGCGGCACGGTGCGGCGGCGTGCCCGGCTTGGCGCGGGAACGGGCGCGGGGTTTCGGTGGTGGCGCCTCGGGGGCCGCGGTCATGGGCAGGTCTGCATCGCGATCGTCTGGGGAAAGGATGTCGCGTTAGTGGCCCAGCCGCCCGAGGGGGGCAAGTGACGCGGCGGCCGATGCGGTGGTCCCCGGCGTGCGTGGCCAGGTGGTGCACCGGTCGAAACGCGGCCTGACCGTGGTCGAGGCCGAATGGGCAGCGGCGCCGGCCCGGCTGCGGCGCCTGGCGGCCACGACCCGCGCCGCCAGGGCGGGTGTTCCTGACCGCCGAGGCCGGCGCCGCGCGCGGCCCGGCGGCCGAGACGGAGGCATTCCGGGCGCTGGAGGCGCCGGCACCGATGGCCCCCGACCCGCTGCGCGCGCTCAAGCAAGTGAACAGCCATCTGGTGGCCGCCGCCGCCTATCCGGTGCTGGCGGAGGAGGGCGAGCTGCCGGCCCGCCGGCCGCGTGCGGCGTCGTAGTGTCCGGTCCGCCGCGGTCGCCAATTTGCCGGCAGGGGTCTGAAAACAAAGGCGCGGCGGCCGGGTCCGGGCCGCCGGCGGGGCCATCCCGCGGCCCGGCCGGAGCCCTCCGCCGGGCCGGCTGGCGTGGCCGGAGTGCCACAGGCGCCGCGCATTTAGGGTTCAACCGGCGGCGGACAGGCTATATATTGATTGACGGTGACTCCGGACGGGTCGGACAAGGAACGTGCGGTTGGACGAACAAGGGGGATCAGACGTGCTCGACGCGGTGCAGATGCGAGGCCGGTTCCAGGTGCATGTCGATCGGTCGCGGGATGCGCTGATCACGGAGTTCGGGCGCGCGACCCTGACCGACCGCTACCTGATGCCCGGCGAGGGGTTCCAGGACCTGTTCGCCCGGGTCGCCTCCTATTACGGCGACGACCAGGCGCATGCGCAGCGGCTGTACGACTACATGAGCCGGATGTGGTTCATGCCGGCCACGCCCGTGCTGTCGAACGGCGGCACCGAGCGCGGCCTGCCGATCTCCTGCTTCCTGAACGAGGCGTCCGACAGCCTGGACGGCATCGTCGGGCTGTGGAACGAGAACGTATGGCTGGCCTCGCGCGGCGGCGGGATCGGCAGCTACTGGGGCAATCTGCGCTCGATCGGCGAGCGGGTGGGCGCGGTCGGCAAGACCTCCGGCGTGATCCCGTTCATCCGGGTGATGGACAGCCTGACCCTGGCGATCTCGCAGGGCTCCTTGCGGCGCGGCTCGGCGGCGGTCTATCTGCCGGTGTGGCATCCGGAGATCGAGGAATTCGTCGAGATGCGCCGGCCCACCGGCGGCGATCCGAATCGCAAGGCGCCCAATCTGCACCATGGGATTCTTGTTCCGGATGCGTTCATGCGGGCGGTGGAGGCGGACGAGGCCTGGCCGCTGACCTCGCCCAAGGACAAGTCGGTGGTGCGCTCGATCTCGGCGCGGTCGTTGTGGATTCGCATCCTGACCGCGCGGATCGAGACCGGGGAGCCGTACCTCATCTTCTCCGACCACGTGAACCGGGCGCGCCCGCAGCACCACAAGCTGGCGGGGCTGGAGGTGAAGACGTCCAACCTGTGCAGCGAGATCACCCTGCCCACGGGGATCGATCAGCACGGCAAGCAGCGGACCGCGGTGTGCTGCCTCGCGTCGTTGAACCTGGAATCCTGGTTCGACTGGCAGGGGCATCCGACCTTCATCGAGGATCTGATGCGGTTCCTGGACAACGTGTTGCAGGACTTCATCGATCGCGCGCCGCCGGGGATGGAGCGGGCGAAATATGCGGCGATGCGGGAACGCTCCGTCGGGCTGGGCGTGATGGGATTCCATTCGTTCCTGCAATCGCAGATGGTGCCGTTCGAGAGCGTGATCGCGAAGGTCTGGAACAAGCGCATCTTCCGCCATATCCGCGAGCAGGCCGATACGGCGTCCCGCGTGCTGGCCGAAGAACGCGGGGCGTGCCCGGACGCGGCAGAATGGGGGGTGATGGAGCGGTTCTCGCACAAGCTTTCCGTCGCGCCGACGGCGTCCATTTCGATCATCGCGGGCAATTCCAGCCCGGGGATCGAGCCGATCGCGGCCAACGTGTTCCTGCAGAAGACGTTGTCGGGCAGCTTCACGGTGCGCAACCGGCACTTGCTGCAATTGCTGGTGGCGAAGGGGGAGGATCGCGACGAGGTGTGGTCCTCGATCACGTTGAACAAGGGCAGCGTGCAGAATCTGGACTTCCTGACCGAGGCGGAGAAAGCGGTGTTCAAGACCGCGTTCGAGCTGGATCAGCGCTGGGTGATCGAGCACGCGGCGGACCGGGCGGGGTTCATCTGCCAGAGCCAGTCGGTGAACGTGTTTTTGCCGGCGAACGTGCACAAGCGGGATCTGCACCAGATCCATATGATGGCGTGGAAGCGGGGGGTGAAGTCGCTGTACTATTGCCGGTCGTTGTCGATCCAGCGGGCAGATTCCGTGAGCGAGAAGGCGGTGCGGCCGGCGGCGTTCCTGGGCATGACGGCGGAGGCGAACGACGGGGTGGGGCCGTTGCCGCTGGTGGCGGCGGCGGTGGCGGCGGGGACGGATTACGAGGAGTGTCTGGCTTGCCAGTAGCGTCGGGATATATGGAGCTTCATGGCCGCGATTGAGCTTTACTCCCAAAGACAACGTAAGCTTGCCGAATCCGGAAAGGCGGATGTCTATCGATACGACATCATGCCAGAGCCTCTGCGTGTTCAGACTTGCCATATCTGGCGTGACGCACTCGGAATCGGTAGTCACCAATTCACTTCCAATATATGGGAACACATTCATAAGATCTTGGCGAAAGAAAAGGGGGTGTTTGCCCTCGGAGGCCGATACGATGGCGACCGTGCCAGATGTGAAAAATGGTTCCTGGGGACTGATTTCGAGGGTGCTATCGACACCGTTGGCTTGTGTTTAGTTATATCCAGTTCTTTGCTACCCCCTTGGACGACCATGATCGGCTTTCGGTCGGGATAGAGCAGAAACCTGACGATGCGATCGAGGAGCTGAATGTTCGCTTCAGGGACCATGCCATCGGGTATCGGTTCGCCGATGGGTATATCGTCCGTGCTGACAGCGAATACGTCCATGCCGAGGTCGTGCAACCAACTCTCGCTCTCTTGCGCGAGGCCATATTCCGGGTTGCCCAGGAAGAATTCCTGACGGCGCACAAGCACTACCGGCAAGGCCGGGAGAAGGAGTGTATCGTCGCGTGCCAGCGTGCGTTCGAGAGCCTGCTGAAAGCTATGTGCACCGCAAGGAAATGGGATTTCGGGCAGGGGTCTGGTGCCTCTGAACTGATAAAGCTGGTCCGCCAGCGCGGCCTTTTTCCAGACTACCTGGACGCCGGATTCGATACGTTCGTGGCGATGCTCAAGACCGGCCTTCCAGGCGTCCGCAACAACGCCGGGGCGCATGGTGCCGCCCCGGATGCGCCCGCCGTCCCGTCTTATATCGCTGGCTACGCTCTCCACATGACGGCCACAAACATCTTGTTGCTGGCGGAATCGTTCCGGAGCATCTCCTGCTGATCGGCGTCTGCGACTGCCCTGCGGCACGGTTTTGCCGAACTCGGATGTCCGGAAAGTGAGACCGTTGAGGAGCATCCGCCCCGGACGCGGCCCCCTGGCGCCAACCCACGCCATCCCCTACATTACCAACCATGCCAGCACCCGCCCCCGCCGGCCCCACCCCGGCGCCCCGCCCCGAGCAACCCGCCGCGCGCCAGCGCCGCCTCGCGGCCGAAGCCACCTTGCTCGCCGTCGCCCGCGCCGACATCGCCGCCGGCCGCACCGTCCCGGCCGAGGCGGTGGACGCCTGGATCGACAGCCTCGCCACCGACCATCCGCTGCCGCCGCCGCACCCCGGAATCTGATCGCTCGCCGCCGTGCCGCGGGCGTTGCGCTACACGGCGGCGGCCATCGCCGACCTCGACGCCATTCGGCGCTGGCAGACGCAGCCCGGCTCCGGCAGCGCAGCCCTCCGCCGCCTGCTTCGATTGCGCGCCGCGATCCGCCGCTTGCAGCCGGACCCGACCCGCTATCCGGTTGGCGAGCACCCCGGCGTCCGCGAGATGCCGACGGAGGGCGGGCATCGTGTTTATGTCGTCGTTCCCGACGGCCGCCGTCGGCGACGACGCCGGCGAGGTCATCGTATTGCGCGTGTTCGGCCCCGGCCAGTCGCGCACGCAGCTTTGACGCCCCGGACGCGCCCGGCGGCCATCGGTTCCGAACCCGCATCGCGATCGGCCCAGACCCTCGCATTTCCGGCCTTGCGCCGGGGCATTCGTCGCGTCGCCGGGTCCTCTGGCGCCGACCCACGCCATCAGAAATTCTTGTTTTGCCGGACCGGCGCGCATGGCCTGGCCGCGTCGGCCAGGCAAAACAATAATGGTTGCCGCCCGCAGAAATCTCTTGCCTCGCCCGGGGCGAATGTTCTATATATGTTCGCAGACATGATCCCCGCCCCCCTCATCGACCGTCTTACCGCCTTCCTCGTCTGGCTGGCCGAGCGTATCGCCGAGATACGCGAACGGAACGCCTTGCGCGATCAGGCAGCGCTCGAACAGGCAGCGTTGGAGCAGGCAGCGCACGAGCAGGCAGGGGACGATCAGGCGGGGCGCGATCGGGACCCTGCGATGGCCGCCCTGTCGGCCGCCGATCCTGCGCCCGCTGCACCGGATGCTCGGGGCGGATCGCGCAGGCTGCTGCCCACCGCGCGCTTGCGGCAGCCGCCGGTGACCCTGGTGCCCGACGGGCGCGCGGACGCCGCGACGGCAGCGGCCGGCTACGCCGGCGCGCGGACGCAGCACGTTTCCATGCCGGACATCACCGCGCTGTGGTGCCTGGCCCGCCACAGGTGGGCGGGTCAAGCGGCCGCTCCGGCACGGCTGCGCGGAGCTGAGACTGTCGGATGGAACGCAAATTCGGGGCCGGCCCGATGCGGCCGACGCACGTCCTAATTGTTACGATATCGAACCAAAAAGCCTCCCGAAATCCGCTCGGAGCCCACATCCCCCGGGGACCTGGGTCGGTATCCGGTTCGACATCCTCCGCCCCGCCTGCCGTCCAGCGGAAACATCGGCGCCACGGCACGTCCTCTGCATCGCGCCATTGCCGCGAGGCCGCGTTTGGCCCGCCCCGCCCGAGTGCCCATATCGCGGTCTCCCCCCAACCCGCACCGACGCCTGCCACCGAGGGAGACCCGCCATGACCTATCATTTCTCCAGGACCGTCGCGCTTCCGTTCGACACTGCGCTCGCCGCCACCACCGAGGCCCTCAAGCGCCACGGCTTCGGCGTGCTGACGGAGATCGACGTGCAGGCCACCTTGCAGAGCAAGCTCGACGTGGCGTTCCGGCCCTACCGCATCCTCGGTGCCTGCAACCCGAAATTCGCCTACCAGGCGCTGCAGGCGGAGGACAAGATCGGCACCATGCTGCCTTGTAACGTCATCCTCCAGCAGCATGAGGACGGTGCGGTGGAGATCTCGGCGGTCGATCCCGTGGCCTCGATGCAGGCGGTCGGCAATCCGAAGCTCGCCGCTGTGGCGGACCAGGTCCGCACGATGCTGCGCGCGGCGATCGCCGACATCGCCCCGGCCGCCTGACGCCGCCTCGGACACTGGGCACTCCGCTGGGCGCCCTGCCCAACCGGGCAGGTGGCAGCCACGGCGCGGTGCCGCACAGTGGCGCCATCCTCAGGAGGCACTCCCCATGTCCGACAGCGCATCCCCGCTTCAGGCCTTCTCGGCCTCCCTCGCCGCCCTGGTCGCCGGCGCCGCCCCCGGCCTGGTGTCCGTCCACTCGCACCGGGCCCGCTCCAGCGGCTTCGCCTGGCGCCCCGGCCTGATCGTCACCGCCGACGAGGCGCTGGCGGACGAGGGCGACATCGCCGTGACCGTGGCGGACGGCACCACCCATCCCGCCACCCTGGTCGGCCGCGACGCCAGCACCGACATCGCCCTGCTGCGGATCGATCGCACCGACCTACCGCCGCCGGGCGCGTCGGCGGCCCCCGTCGCGCCTGGCGGCCTCGCGCTCGTGCTGGGGACGGAGGACGGCGCGCCGTCGGTCGCCCTCGGCGTCATCGCCCGCGCCGCCGGGCCGTGGCGCAGCCTGCGCGGGGGCGACATCGACGCCCGCATCGAGCTCGACGCCGCGCCGCGGCGCGCAGCCGAGGGCGGTCTGGTGGTCGATGCCGCCGGCGGGGCGATCGGGATGGCGGTGTTCGGGCCGCGCCGGCGGGTGCTGGTCATTCCCGCGGCGACGATCGCGCGGGTGGCAACGGCGCTCGCCGCGCACGGTCGGGTCGCCCGCGGCTACCTCGGCCTCGCGCTGCAACCGGTGCCGCTGGAGGGCGGCGGCGGCGGTGTGATGGTCATCAGTGTCGATCCCCAAGGTCCGGGCGCCGCGGCCGGCGTGCTGCAAGGCGACGTGATCCTCGCCTGGGCCGGCGAGCCCGTGCCCAGCGTGCGTGCGCTGATGCGCACCCTCGGCCCGGACGCGATCGGCCGCACGGTGACGCTGTCGGTGCGCCGCGCCGGCGCTCCGGCGGAGCTGGCCCTGACCGTCGGCGAGAGACCGCCCGCTTGACGGAGCCGCCCGTCGTCGCGCCAGGGCCGGTCGTCATCGCCCCAATCGTCATCGCTCTCGACATCGCCGCGCCGGCGCTGGCCGACCGGGTCGCGGCCCTGCTCGCCAGCGTTCCGGGCCTGCGCCTGGCGGCGGCGGGGGAGCCAGCGGACGCGGTGCTGGTCGCGCCCGGCGCCACGCCGCCGGCGGATCCCGATACCGCCCTGACCCCGCGCGAACGCGAAGTGCTGGCGCTATTGGCCGAGGGCGCGTCCAACAAGGCCATCGCCCGGCAGCTCGGTATCTCGACCCATACTGCCAAGTTCCATGTGGGCTCGCTGCTCGACAAGCTCGATGCCACCGGGCGCACCGACGCCGTGGCGCACGCGGCGCGGATCGGGGTGATCCATCTCTGAGCAGGAAGGCCTCACACGCGACCGGCGCTTCCTACCGGCTGCACGCCCCGCCGCCGAGCACGCAGAACCGCGCGCAATGCGGATGGTTCAGCGCCACCGCAACGAATGATTCCCCGAGGCTGGCGCCCAGTTCGAAGCGCGGATCGTACGGCAGCAAGGTGCAGGCCAGCACTGCCGGCCGCGCGGCGCCCTTGCGCTTCACCACCATCCTCGCTGAGGCGCACATCACGCTGTCGGGCGTGCGGCCGAGGATGCCCCAGCACGCCTCGGTAATCTCCGGCACCTCGGCCGTCGCGTCCATTTCCGGGAAGATCGTCAGTGCCACCGGGTCCGCCGCATCGAGCGCCAGGCCGAGCCCGGCGAACAGTGCGCCGTAGCCGGCACGCAGCGCGGCCTCCGTCTCGTTGGTGAAGCGGCGCCCGGCCACGTGGACGGCGAACCCGGTCTCCGCCAGCCAGCGCAGCCCGGCGATCGTGGGTGCCCAGGTGCCGGCCCCGCGCTCCGCCTCGTGCACCGCCGCGGAGTGATGATCGAGCGAGACGCGGATCGTGAGCTTGCCGCCGAACCGCAGCAGCGCCGGCAGCCAGGTGCGCGCCTGGAGCAGCGGCTGCATCGCGTTGGTCAGCACCAGCGCGTCGAGGCCGCGGCCCAGCACGTCTTCCAGCATCGGCCGCAGGTCGCGGTTCATGAACGGCTCGCCGCCGGTGAAGCCGATCGTCCTCGTGCCCAGCCGGTCGCGGTCGATCTCGTCGAGGAATCCCGCCACCTCCGCGGCCGTCAGATAGGCCAGACGGTCGTTGCGCGGGGAAGATTCGATATAGCAATGTCCGCAGGTCACGTTGCAGAGCGTGCCGGTGTTGAACCAGAGCGTGTCCAGGCGCCGCATCTGCACCTGCGCCCGCGGATCGCCCGCGGCGGTGCGCAGCGGATCGAGGAATTTCGCTGGCGGCAGGGCAGGAGGCAGAGCAGACGGCAGATGGGTGTCCGGCATGCGGGCGGGCGATCCGGGAGGGGGGCTAGCGGAGCGCATTATCGCGCCCCCGCGCGGCGATGCAACGCGATCGTCCGGCGGTGCCGGCGGCCGGGTTCGTGCCAGGGTGTGCGCGTGCCCGGGTGTCAGCGTGCCGGTGTCGCCGGCCCGACTGCGTCCTGCCCCGTGGCGGCGCGGGGACCGCGGGCGGTGCGGGCCGGCGTGGGCTCCGCCAGGCCGGTGTGCAGGACGACCCAGTGCGCGCCGTCGTCCCAGCGGACCAGCAGTGCGACCAGCGGCAGCCGGTCGGCCCGGATCAGGCGGGTGGCCTCCGCCGGCGACTTGACCGCGTGCTCCTGGATCCGTTCGATCACCGCGCCGGTCCGTAGGCCGCGGCTGTAGGCTTCCGACATCTGATCGACCGCCACCACCAGCACGCCCTTGCGTTCGCCAAGCTTGAACGCCCGCCGCGCGATCGGACTGATCGGGGCCAGCAGCAGGCCGAGATCGGGCGGGGCGTGTCCGAGCGCGTCGGTCGGGTTGGCGACCACGTCGGCGGGCGCCTCGCTCACCTGCGGCCAGGTCCGCACCGTGACATCCACCTGCCGTATGTGGTCCTTCTGCCAGAGGGCAAGCGGCATGATGCGGCCGATCTTCGTGGTGGCGATGTCGCGCATCAGCGCGCGTGCGTTCGGCGCCGTCCGGCCTCCGTAGCGCAGGATCACGTCTCCCGCGCCGATCCCCGCCTGCTGGGCCGGGCTGTCCGGATCGACGCCGGTGACGATGAAGCCGCCCGCAAGCGGCAGCGCCAGCGCGTGCGTCAGGTTCGGGGTCATGCCCTGGAGCTGCACGCCGATCCAGCCGATCGGGCGCTGCGCGGGATGCAGCAGGTGGCGCAGCGCCGCGGCCACGACGGTGGAGGAGATCGCGAAGCCGAGGCCGTTGGAACCCTCGTTCGGCTGGTTCGTGAGCAGGATCGTGTTCACGCCGACGACCTCGCCGGCGGCATCGATCAGCGGGCCGCCGGAGTTGCCGTGGTTGATGGCGGCGTCGGTCTGCACGTAGTCGTCGAACGGGGTGTTCATCAGGTCGCGTTGCAGCCCGCTCACGATGCCGGCGCTGAGCGAGGTGCCGAGGGCGAGCGGATCGCCGATCGCCAGCACCGGATCGCCGACCCGGACGGCGCCCCGGGCGGCCAGCCGCAGCGCCGGCAAGGGACGGCCGGCGTCGACTTTCAGCAGCGCGAGATCGACCACCGGGGAGGCCGCGACCAGCTCCGCCGGCAGTTCGGTGCCGTCTTCCAGCCGGACGGTGATCCACAGCGCGCCGGCGATCAGGTGGCGGTTGGTGACGATGATGCCGGAGGGATCGACGATGAAGCCGGAGCCGACGTAGCGCTTGCGCTGGCCGACGGTATCGGCCGGATCCTTCTCGTCGTTCTTGTCTTTTCGATACGACCCGACGACCTTCACGATCAGGATATTGACGGTGCCGGGGATCACGCGCGCGGCGACATCGGCCCATCCGATGCTGGGCGTCGTGGGCGCCGGGCTGCACGGTGCCGGTGCCGCGGGCAGGAGCGCCAATCCGACCGCAAGCACCGCGCGGCAAATCTGGACGAAGGCGCGATCGAGGTACTGACGCATGCCGGTGTCCGATGTCCGTCGCGCGCCGCCGTTGCTCGTCATGCCTGCCCGGACTGTGTCCCGGGGGCAACAACGGGGCCGCAGGCGGGGTTCGGCACCCCGGCCTGCGGCGCTGCGGCGACGTCAGTCCTTATTCTTGTCCTCGGTGGTGCCATTCTTGTCCTCGGTGGTACCATTCTTGTCCTCGGCCTGGCCGCTGCCGCCCGGGGTCATGTGGGTCTTGTCCTCGGCCTGGCCGCTGCCGCCCGGGGTCATGTGGGTCTTGTCCTCGGCCTGGCCGTTGCCGCCCGGGGTCATGTGGGTCTTGTCTTCGGCTTGGCCGTTGCCGCCCGGCGTCATGTAGGTCTTCTGCTCGGCCTGACCGTTGCCGCCCGGACCCGAGTAGTTCTTCGGCATCGTCGTCTGGGCGAAGGCTGGTGCCGCGAACGCGAGGGTCCCGGCCGCCAGCCCCGCCATGATGAGACGTCTCATGTCGATCTCCCGAATGCGCTTGCAGGGGGCCCGTCGCCCCGCGCCAAGCTCGCAGTCAGTAGATCGGACGAATACGGTGCGCGCATTGATCCAGGTCAAAATCCCGGCGCGAAATTCTGTAACCGCAGATCGCAGGCGCGGCCGCCGCCACCAGCGCGGCCACCTGGACGTCGTTGGTGCCGGTCCAGCGCGGCACG
>JABBNW010000276.1 GCA_019352115.1 Pseudomonadota bacterium | reverse complement strand
GGTAGAGCAGGGGAATCATAATCCCTTGGTCGGTGGTTCAAATCCGCCCGCCGCTACCATCCGGACCGTCGGCACGAATGATCCAGAAACCGGGGGAATCCCCGCTGAACGGCGCCTCCGGGCCTGTGCTCGCACCTTGGCCGGTGGCCCCGCTGCATTCGGTGCCATGGCCGGATGCCATCACGGCGGCGAAGACGGCTGGACCCGAGCAGCCGGTCCGCAGGAATGCCCCCTCCCGGGCATCGCTTCCGCCCAATCAACAAAGCAGGAAACCCGGGCATGCAGATCGAGTACGGCTTGCCGAAATCGAAGGTCGAGCCGGAAGCAAACTACTCGCCCTGGCTATCCGACGCGTCTTTCCTGGAAGCCTACGCGGAGGTCCACACGTACACCGCCGTCGACGTCTTCAGGCACTACGAGCTGTGGAAGCTGGCGCAACAAATCGGGCATGTGCCCGGTGACCTCCTGGAGGTCGGCGTTTGGAAGGGTAGCACGGGGATCCTGCTCGCGCTTGCCGCCCGAAAATTCCTGAAGAACCGTCGTGTCCACCTCTGCGACACGTTCGAGGGAATCGTGAAAGCGGGCGACAACGATCCTTTCTACAAGGGCGGCGAGTTCTCCGATACCAGCCTGGATGCCGTTCGCGATCGGGTGCAGGCGAACAGTCTGACGAATGTCTCCCTGCACCAAGGGATATTTCCCGAGCAAACCGGGTCGTCGATCTCGACGCGGTACCTGAGCCTGGTTCACATCGACGTCGATGTCTACGCATCCGCCAGGGAGACTTTCTGGTGGGTGTGGCCGCGCATGTCCGTTGGCGGCATCGTCGTCTTTGACGATTACGGCTGGGTCGATTGCGCCGGCGTCATCAAGTTCGTCGAAGACGAGGTATTCGGGCGCGCCGACGGGCTCATGATCCACAATCTCAATGGCCATGCGGTGATGATCAAGACCGGGTCCCCGCAGGCCGGGCCGGTGCAGAACACCGTGCGCGCCGTGTTGCGCACGTTCGGACTGTGACAGGGAGGACCGACGCCCGGCCCGTCGCTACCATCCCTCCTCACTCCGCCGGCTGGCGCGCCCGCGGCCCCCGCAGCAGCAACAGCATCGCCAGCGGCGGGATCACCACATACGCCATCACGTGGAAATCGTTGTTGTAGGCAATGATCTCCGCCTGCCGATTGATCGCCGCATTGAGCAGCGCCGCCCCGTGCCGGGTTGCCGGATCGTACAGCCGGGCGACCGCGTTGCCCCCCTGCAGCACCCGGTCGAACGGCGTGATACCGCCGGCGATATCGGCGTGCGACGTCTGCTCCCCGCGCGCCAGCATGAACGTCGTCACCGAAATCCCGATCGCCTGTCCGAGGTTGCGGGTCAGCGACTGCAACGCCGTCGCATCGCCGCGGAATTGCGCCGGCAGGGTCACGAAGGCGATCACCGTCACCGGGTTGAAGATCAGCCCGACCGAGAACCCCTGCCCGATCAGGGTCAGCATCATCTGCCGCTCGCCCACATCGGGCGTCCAGTAGCTGATCGAATGCAGCATCAGCCCCAGCAGCAGCAGGCCGCCCGCCATGATCTTGCGCTGATCGACGTATTTCGACAGCCAGCTCGCGAAGAACATCGCCGTCATGGTGCCGAGCCCGCGCGGCGACAGCGCGAACCCCGCGGTCTGCACCGGGTAGTTCGCCAGCCCCTCCAGATACGGCGCGAGCAGCGCCGAGGTGGAGAGCATCACGCTGGTGGTGCACAGCAGCAGCAGCATCGACGCGGTGAAATTGCGGTCCTTGAACACGCCGACCGGCAGGAACGGCCGTTCCGCGGTGAACATGTGCACAACGAACAGGAAGAAGCCGAGCCCGGCCAGGGTCGCCTCGACGACGATCTCGCGCGCGCCGAACCAGCCCACCTCCTGGCCGCGGTCGAGCATCAGTTGCAGCGCGCCGACACCCATGGCCAGCACCAGGAAGCCGCGCCAGTCGAAGCGCAGCTCCGGGCGCAGCGGTGTGCGCGGCATGAACAGCACCAGCCCGGTGACGGCGAGGATGCCGAACGGCAGGTTCACGTAGAACACGTAGCGCCAGGAATAGGTCTGGGTGAGCCAGCCGCCCAGCTCCGGTCCCAGGATCGGCCCCGCCATCACGCCGGAGCTGAAGATTGCCATCGCGAACGCACGCTTCGAGAACGGATAGATATCCAGCATCGTCGCCTGCGACAGCGGCACCAGCGCCGCCCCGCACATCCCCTGCAACAGCCGGAACGCCACGATCTGATCCAGCGTTTCCGCCGCGCCGCACAGCATCGACGTGGCGGTGAAGCCGACCAGGCAGGCAATGAACAGCCGCTTGCGCCCGAACCGGACCGCGAGCCAGCCGACCGGGGCGGTCATGATCGCCGCCGCGATCACGTAGGACGTCAGGACCCAGGTGATCTCCGATTCGCTCGCCGACAGGGACCCGCGCATGTAAGGCAGCGCCACGTTGGCGATGCTGGTGTCGAGCGCCTGCATCATCGTCGCCATCATGGCGCAGCCGGTGAGCAGGGCGCGGTGGGGTACGCGGTCGTCGGTCCTGGACATCGGCGCCAGTCTGCCGCCTCCCGCCGGAACCGAAAAGCCGCCGCCTGAACCTCCCCCCAGCGCGGTGGTTCAACCGGGGCGGCCGCCGCCCGGCGGCTCCAACGACCACTCCGCCGTCAGGCGCGCCCGCCGCGCCCGCAGGCGCGCCGCCTGCGCCGCGGCGGCGGCGTCCAGCACCAGCCGCAGTCCGAACGGGAAGAGTTCCGCCAGCAGCCACCCCGCCGCGCCGGCCGCCCAGGCGGAGGCCAGCAGCCGCGGATCGCCGAGCAACGCCGTCGCCGCCGCCAGCCCGTGGCCGGCCGCCCACAGGGCGCGGACCGGGGCGACGCAGCCGCTCGCGTTGCACAGCGCGACGCTGCGCAGCACCGGCCGGCCGGACGTGCGCTCCAGCGCCAGGGCCAGCAGGCTGGGCGCGAGCAGCACGACCAGCAGCACCGCGAGCGCCGGCGCCATCGCGACCAGCGCGCCGCACAGCAAGCCTTGCAGCCAGGTCAGCGAATGCGGCGGGCTCGCGGGGGCGTCCGGGTCCGCCGCCTTGGCCTTGCGGCGGGCGGCCTTGGGCGCTTTCGCCGCCTTGGCCGCCGCCTTAGCCAAGAGCGGCCATCCCCAGCACTGCGGCGAGGGCCGCGATTCCGAGCCCGGCGGCAAGTTCCTGGCCCCATTGGCGCGCCAGCGCGGCGCGGTCCGGCCCGCCCGTCTCCACCGCCGCCAGCGCCGCGTCGATCCGGGTGACGTCGAGCCGCGCCGCCAGGAAGCCGCGTTCGTCGTCGAGCCGGCGCGACGGATCCCGCAACAGCGCCAGCATCGGTGCGATCAGCCCGGCCTCGGCGGCCGCGGTCAGTTGCGCCACGACCTCCGCCCGGCGTCCGTTGTTGTGCCAGTCGGCGGTGAGCGGCTGCGCCACCGCGGCCAGCCAGCGTGCCAGCCCGGGCAGCGGGGCGGGGTGGAATCGGGCCTGCAGCCGCGCGAGCACCTCCATCTGCACCAGCGGGGGCACGCTGCCCTGGGTCGGGTCGCGCTCGGCGCCCGCGCCCGGATCGGTGCCCGGGCTGCCGCCGGCCTCCTGCCGTGCGGCGATGAAGGCCATGGTGTCGGCATCGATCGGTCCGTCTCCGGCCGGCGGGGTCGGGCTCGCCACGGCGTTCAGCGCCGCCGGCAAGGTCGCGAGCACCGCCACGGCGCGACCGGCCAGGCGCGGGCTTGCGCAGGGCAGCAGCGGATTGAGCGCATAGACGAGCCGGCGCACGCCGCCCGCCGGCCCCTGGATCTGCAGCCAGGCGCGCCACTGCCGCGCTTCTGCCCGGTGGGCGAGCGGGTCGGCCCGCGCGGTGCGGGCGTCGGCCCAGGCGGCGATCGCCTCGGCCTGGACCAGGCTGACGAGGCGCCGGACCGGATCGGCGGCAGCGGGATCGGCCGCCCCACCTTGGTTCGCCGCCCCGCCTTGGTTCGCCGCCGGCTCGGCCCCACTGTGCAGGCGGCCCGCACCCTCCCCCTGGGCGGCTGCCAGCGCGGTCCCCAGCCCGTCCGGCCAGACCGTGGCCCCAGGCCAGCACACCGGTGCCAGCGGATCGAGGGTGGCGACCGCGCGCACGAGCAGCAGCGCCTCGGCGCGGGAATCCTCCCCCCCGCGATCCGTGGCGCGCAAGCGCAACGTCTCTTCGAGCCGCATCGACAGGGTGGTGTCGCCGAGATCCCGCCGCAGCCACAGATCGACGGCGCCGGTGCGCAGGGCGCGCAACCCGGCCTCCGGCGCACCGGCGATCGCGTGGGCGAGCGCGCGCGCGCCGCTGACGCCGATCGGGCCGACCCGCAACGGGTGCTGCGCCCGTCGCGGCGGCCGTGCCGCCACCCGCCGCGCCCGCGCCGCCGCCGGATCGGCGAGCAGGGCGGGCGGCGGCCGGTGCTCCGGGTCCTCGGCCAGCATTCCGCGCAGCAGGTCGGCAAGCAGGGCGGGCAGCCGGGTCTCGCCCGCCAGCGCCTCGAAACTGCCGAGTTCCAGCTTGCGGCGGATCACGCCGGCCGGATCGAGCCCGGCGAGCGGCGGGGCGCCGGCGGACAAAGTGAGCAGCAGCACGCCGAGGGCGTAGATGTCGTCGGCGATGCTGCCGTCGCCGCGGCCGGCGGGCAGGCACATGGCGACATAGGGCGGCTCGTTCGCTGCCGGCTGGTGCAGGGCGGGCGGCGTAGCCCAGGCGGCGCCCAGCACCACCGGCTGGCCAGGCGCGGCGCGGAAGACGTTGTCGGGCCGGATGGCGCGATGGGTCAGCCCGCGTTCGCCGAGGACTTGCAGCACCCGCGCCACCGGGCGCAGCACGTGGTCGAGAAGCGCCCCTTCGGGCCAGGCGGTCGGCGCGGCGGCGAGCGACGGCCCGGGCGGGGCGGTGCAGACGACGTAGGACGTCCGCTCCCCCGGGTGGCCGCCCGCCAGCGGACCGGGTCCGTGCGCCACCGGGGTCAGCAGCCCGTCGATCGGCGTGACGAGGCCAATGAGCGCGCGCGCCCGCGCCGGCAGGCCCGGCGGCACCGCGAGCGCCATCAGGTCGCGCCGGCCGCTGCGGCGGTCCGCCACCGCGAAGGCCGGCACGCCGCCCCCCGCGCCGGCCAGCGGGCGGGCGAGGTCGACGGCGAAGGCGCCCGCGATCAGCAGCTCGGCGGCGGGGATCGCCGGCGGGCCGGGCGGGGCGGACACGGATTGGGGCAAACCGGAGGCCATGATCGCGCCAGCATGGCCGCCAATGGTTGCTGAAATCGCAACGCCGGCCCGGCGGGTGGTCCCCGGCGCCTGCGGGCGCCGGGCCGGTCAGAGCGTGAAACGCCATCGAACTTGTGAAAGAACGCCCGTTGAAAATGCTCGCCTTTTTGGGAAATTTCGGCGGCTGACGGGCATTCTTTCACAAACGCTCAGTGCAGGAAGCCCTCCAGCTCGTCCTTCGCCCATTTCATCGACTGTTCCGG
>JABBNW010000275.1 GCA_019352115.1 Pseudomonadota bacterium | reverse complement strand
GGCGGGGGCTAGTGTCCCGACTCGCAAATATCGTCATCATGTGTCGGGACACTAGCTCTGTGTTTTCAGTGGCCTGCTGGTCCCTGAAATGGGAAGGCATTTCAGGGGCAGGACACTAGGCCGCCGATCGCGGGGTGCGCCGGCCGGCGATATAGGACGTGCCCTCCGGGCCGGTCTGCTCGGCGTGGCGGTGTCCGGCTGGGATCGCGAAGGTTTCGCCCGGCGCATAGGCGCGCGCGGTGCCGTCGCTGACGATGGTCATGCTGCCGTCCAGGACCAGCAGCCGGGCGTCGAAATCGTGCACATGCTCGGGACGGACCTCGTTCGGGTCCATGCGGCGGGTGACCGGCTCGTAGCCCTCGCGGACGAGTTCGGCCTCAAACGTGGCGCGGTCCATCGGTGCCTCCTCGGTGGGCCGGGCGGATGCCGGCGCGGGGAGACTACGCCGGTCCGGGGCGGGCGGCGAGCCCGCCCCGCGTGCCCGCCGTTACGCCATGCTGACCGAGTTCAGATTGACGAACCAACTCTGCGCCGGCTCGAAACCTTTCACCTTGGGCGACAGGCCGCGCGGATTGAGGTCGTGCACGATGAACAGCCACGGCGCCTGATCGACCACGATACTGTGCGCTTCTGCCAGCAGCTTCGTCTGCTCGGCCTTGTCGATGGTCGATTGTGCGGCGTCCAGCAGCTTGTCGACCTTCGGCATGCTCCAGTGGCCCCAGTTGAACCCGTGCGGCGAGTAGCTTTTGGAATCGTAATAGCGGAACATCGCCGCCGGATCGACCCAGCTCAGGCTGATGTTGATCCCCTGGTCGCCGTGCGATTGCGGCGCGTCCGGCGTGCTGCGGATCGCCACCAGCATGGTGCCCCATTCCACCACGTCGAAACTGACGTCGATCCCCACCGCCTTGAAATTGGCCTGCAGGTACTCGTTCATCGGGATGGGGACCATCTGCCCGGAGCCCGCCGTGGAGATCATGATCTTCGCCTTGAGCGGCTTGTCCGGCCCGTAGCCCGCTTCCTTCAGCAGTGCTTTCGCCTTCTTTGGATCGTATGTGTAATGTTGCTTCGGATCGCCGTAGTAGGGCGTGCCCTTGGTGTACAGCCCGTCGGCGGGAATGCCGGTGCCGTTGATCAGGGTACACAGGTTCACCCGGTCGATCGCGTAGTTCAGTGCCCGGCGCACGCGCAGATCAGCGAATGGCGAGCCCTTGGTGACATCGAGCACATAGGGATAGGTGTGTGGATAGGGCCACAGGCTGATGAAGAACCCCGCCGCCTTCAAGGACGGGATGGCATCCGGCGCCGGCACCTCGATCCAGTCCACCTGGCCCGAGCGCAGCGCGGCGACCCGGGTCGTCGCTTCCGGCATCGGGTACAGCACCAGTTTGTCGAGTTTCGGGATGCGCGCGGTGTCCCAGTAGTGTTCGTTGCGCACCATCTCCACATACTGGCCCTGCACCACCTTGGTGATCTTGAACGGCCCGGTGCCGGACGGCGCCTTGGCGAAGGCGGCCCAGCTCTTGCCGACTTTTTCCCACTGGGTGGGGCTGGCCATCAGGATGCGGGTGAGCAGCCAGGGGAGGAAGGTGAACGGGTAGGACGTCGTGATGGCGACGGTCTTGTAGTCGATCTTTTCGAACCCGGAGATCATGTAGACGGCGCCTTCCACGATCGGCGCTGCCGGCGCGTCGTACTGGGGCGACTTGTCGTCGTAGATGCGGCCCAGGTTCCAGATCACGGCATCGGCGTCGAAGGCCGAGCCGTCGTGGAATTTCACGCCCTGCCGAACGGTGCAGATCCAGCGCTTGATGTCCTTGGGATCGGTATGCCACTCGGTGAACAGACCGGGGGTGATGTCGGCGGGCTTGTCGCGGTTGTCCCACAGGTTCCAGTTCACGAGGCCGTCGTAGGCGGTGTAGCCGAGGAAGCGGTAGCCCTCGAACCCGTTGTTCGGAATGCCGGTGGGCGTCGGGATGTCGGCCGCGGTCATGGCGATGCGCAGGACCTGCGGGGTTGCGGCGTCGACGGGAAGGGTAGGGGCCGCCGCGGCGCCGGCGGAGGCGGCGATGAAGAGACGTCGGGAGAGCATACGGGGGGATCCATCGCTGAACGGGGGCGGGCACCGCGACATGCGGTCCCGGGCACTTCGAGGCTGTGTCGATGCAGCAAGTGCCGTGCCATGCTGCGGCTCCCTACGTACGTTGCATAATACATCGTCGGTCTGCGCGCCCGTCCGGGCCTGCTCGCGCCCGGGCGCGGGCTGCCATTCGGGACCACGGCAAAGTGCCGCGGAGGGCGACGGGCAGCCTTCGGGAGGATGTGGGATCGCAGCCGGGGAGGTGGTGGCGTGCCGACGGATTAGGCGGCGCCGAGAAACCTGCCCCGATTTAGGGCAGTGCTGCTGCCCCGGACGGTGGGGTAATTGCTGCATTCCGGGGGCTTCGAGGCCGGATTTCCGAGGTTCTTTGCGGGAGTTGCGCAAGAACGGATGAAATTTCTGGCGCATCCGAGTGAGATAAGACGTTTCAACAATCAAATGCACGATTTATAGGCTATATTTTTTCTGGACCCGGGCAAAACTTGTGCTAACCATGGCGGCGCCTGCTGCACCGCAGCATGTCGCTCGAGGCTCCCTCTCCATGCTCCTTTTTGCCGCCCGCCGCCTGCTGCTCGCCATCCCCGTCCTGCTCGGGGTCTCGCTCGTCGTCTTCGTGCTGGTCCATCTCGCGCCCGGCAATGCGATCGACATGCTGCTGCCGCCGGAAGCCTCCGCGCGGGTCGTTGCCGAGGTGAAGGCCGCGTTCGGCTTCGACAAGCCGTTGTACATGCAATACCTGCTCTGGCTGCGCAGCGCGCTGACCGGCAATTTCGGCGTCTCCATCTTCAACGCCTCCCCGGTGCTGGGGCAGTTGTTCGTGGCGCTCGGCAACACGTTCATCCTGGCGGTGCTGGCCGCGGCGGTCGGGTTCTCGTTCGGCATCGGTCTCGGGCTGGTGGCGGCGCTGCATCACGGGCGCTGGCCTGACAAGCTTTGTTCCGCAATCGCCACTGCCGGGGTCAGCCTGCCGAACTACTGGGTTGCGATCGTGCTCGTGCTGTTTACCGCGGTGCTGCACAACTGGCTGCCGGCGCAGGGGATGGGGCCGGACCAAGTGCCGCTGTGGGACCGCGGGCAATACCTTATCCTGCCGGTCGTTTCGCTGGCGCTGATCCCGATGGGCGTGATCGGGCGGCTCGTGCGCGCCACAGTGCTGGAAGTGCTGGGCCAGGAATTCGTGGGGGCGCTGCGGGCCAAAGGTCTCGGGCGCGGGCCAATCATCCGTCACATCTGCAAGAACGCCGCCGCCCCGGTGCTGGCGCTGATGGGGTTGCAGTTCGGCTATCTGCTCGGCGGGTCGATCCTGGTGGAAACCGTGTTCAACTGGCCGGGCTCCGGCTACCTGCTGAACCTCGCGATCTTTCGCCGCGACATCCCCGTGCTGCAGGCAACCGTGGTGGTGCTCGCCGCGTTCTTCGTGCTGTTGAACCTGCTGGTCGACATCGTCCAGGCGGCGATCGACCCGCGGCTGCGGCGCTGAACGGAGACGCCCCCATGCTCGATGCCGCCGTTGCCCCCGAAATCACGTTGGTCACGCAGGCGCAGCCGCGCCCGCAGGGCTACTGGCGTTCGGTCGGGCGCAAGCTGCAACGTGATCCGGTCACGATCGCCTTCGGTATCTTGCTGCTCGCCATCGTCGGCATGGCGGTGTTCGCCCCGCTGGTCGCCGGCGCCAATCCGTCCACGGGCAGTATCCTGCACCGGCTGGCGCCGATCGGCACGCCGGGGCACTGGCTCGGCACCGACGAGAATGGGCGCGACATGTGGGCCCGGCTTTGCTACGGTGGGCGGCTGTCCCTGCTTGCCGGCGTCGCGCCGGTGGTGATGGCGCTGGTCATCGGCGGGCTGCTCGGCGTGATCGCGGGCTACGCCGGTGGGTTCGTGAACGCGCTCATCATGCGCATCATGGACGTGTTCTACGCCTTTCCCTCCGTGCTGCTCGCGATCGCGATCTGCGGCGTGCTGGGCAACGGGCTCACCAACGTCATCCTGGCACTGTCGTTGGTGTTCATCCCGCCACTTGCGCGCATCTCGGAGACCGTCACCGCGCAGGTGCGCCGGCTCGATTTCGTGGAAGCGGCGCGCGCGTCTGCCAGCAGCCCGGCGCAGGTGATCCGCCACCACGTGCTGGCCAACGTGCTCGGGCCGATCATGGTCTATGCAACCAGTCTCATCAGCGTCTCCATCATCCTGGCCTCGGGGCTGAGCTTCCTCGGCCTCGGCGTGGTGCCGCCGACGCCGGAATGGGGCGTGATGCTGAATGCACTGCGCGAGGCGATCTACGTGCAGCCCTACGTCGCCGCCCTGCCCGGGGTGATGATCTTCCTGACGTCCATGTGCTTCAACCTGCTGAGCGACGGGTTGCGCAGCGCCATGGACGTGAAGCTGAACCCATGAGCGCCGCCATGACCGCCGCCACCGACCCGCGCGATCGCGGCGGCGCCGCCCAGCCGCTGCTGATCGTCGAGGGCCTGCGCAAGCATTTCCCGATCTACGGCGGCCTGCTCGGCCGCCGCCAGGCGACCGTGCATGCGGTCGACGACGTGTCGTTCTCGGTCCGCAAGGGCGAAACGCTCGGCATCGTCGGCGAATCCGGTTGCGGCAAATCCACCACCGCGCGGCTGCTGATGCGGCTGATCGAGCCCGACGCCGGCGCGGTAGTGTTCGACGGCGAAACGGTCGGATCGCGCACCGGGATCGGTGTCGACGCGATGCGCCGGCAGATGCAGATGGTGTTCCAGGACAGCTACACCTCGCTCAATCCGCGCATGACCGTCGCGGAAAGCATCAGCTATGCCCCGCGCATCCATGGCCTGGCCCGCGCCGCGGCGAACGCGCGCGCCGACGGCCTGCTGGGCCAGGTCGGGCTCGATCCCGGCCAGTTCGCGCGCCGCTACCCGCACGAGCTTTCCGGCGGCCAGCGCCAGCGGGTGAATATCGCCCGCGCGTTGGCGCTCGATCCCAGGCTGGTCATTCTGGACGAAGCGGTTTCCGCGCTGGACAAATCGATCGAGGCGCAGGTCCTGAACCTGCTCACCGACCTCAAGCGCCGGCTCAACCTCACCTACGTATTCATCTCGCACGATCTGAACGTCGTCGAGTTCATCAGCGATCGCGTGCTGGTGATGTACCTCGGGCAGGTGGTCGAAACCGGGCCGGTCGACGCCATCTACGCCCGCCCGCGCCACCCCTACACGCGCGCCCTGTTCGCCTCCAAACCCACGCTCGATCCCGACCGCCGCACCACCGAACCCCCGCTCGCCGGTGACCCGCCGAACCCGATCGATCCCCCCTCCGGCTGCCGCTTCCGAACCCGCTGCGCCTTCGCCGCCCCCACCTGCGCCGAAACAACCCCGCGTCTCGCCCCGCCTCTGCCAGGTCCCATCAGCCGTCCGCCCGACGACCCGCAGCACCTCGTTGCCTGCATCCGCGCCATCGCCCAGGCGGGCGGGGAGGGTCTCGATGCGTGACACCATGCGGTGGGAGGGAGGCGTGGCAGGAAGGAAGGCCAGGGGGCGCTGCCCCCTGGACCCCCGCCAG
>JABBNW010000274.1 GCA_019352115.1 Pseudomonadota bacterium | reverse complement strand
CTACGCCGCCGCGATCTCCAACCGTCGTGCCGCCCGGTCGCGCCCGATCAGCGGCAGCAGCTCGCGCAGTTCCGGCCCATGTTCCTCCCCGGTCAGAGCAAGGCGCAGCGGCAGGAACAGCGCGCGGCCCTTGCGGCCGGTGGCGGATTTCAACGCCGTGGTCCAGGCCTGCCACACCTCGCCATCCCACGGTTCGGGCGGCAGCAGGTCGCGCGCGGCGCGCAGGTAATCGCGTTCGCCCTCGATCACCGGCGGGGTGATCGCCCCCGCCGCCACATCCCACCAGCCGCGCGCCTCGTTCAGCAGATCGAGGTTGCCGCGCACCGCGTGCCAGAACGCCTCGGTCGCCCCGGGCGGCAGGCGTTCGGCCATGGCGGCGAAGGGCGCTGCGTGCAGCACCCGTCGGTTCAGCGCCAGCATCTGCCGCGCGTCGAACCGCGCCGCGGAATGGGAGAACGCCCCGAGATCGAAGCTCGCCGCCAGCGCCGCGAGATCGAGCGGCTCGGGATCGGCGGAGGTGCCGAGCCGGGCCAGGTAGCTCGTGATCGCCTGCGGTTCCACCCCGTCGGCGCGCAGGCTGCGCAACGTCAGACTGTCCAGTCGTTTCGACAGTTTGCCGCCGTCGCTATCGGTCAGCAGCGGCAGGTGGGCGAAGCCGATCGCGGCCGGATCGGCGCCGAGGGCGGCGAAGATGTCGCGCTGGATGCCGGTGTTGGTGACATGGTCCTCGCCGCGAATCACGTGGGTGATGCCGGTGTCGATGTCGTCCACGACCGAGGTGAAGGTATAGAGCGGCGTGCCGTCGGCGCGGATCAGCACCGGATCGGACACGGCCGGAAGTTTCACCGCGCGCGGACCCAGCACGAGGTCGGTCCATTCGACGGTTGCGTTCGACAGCAGAAAACGCCAGTACGGGCGCTTGCCGTTGGCCTCGGCTGCGGCGCGCTGCGCCGGCGTGAGTTTCAGCATGGCGCGGTCGTAGACCGGCGGCTGGTGGCGACGGAGGCGCTGTTCGCGCTTGGCGCGCAATTCCTCCTCGCTTTCGAAACACGGGTACAGCCGGCCGGCGCGTTTCAGCCGTTCGGCGGCGGCGGCATAGCGGTCGAGCCGGGCGGACTGGTGGAAACTGTCGTCCCACGCGAGGCCGAGCCAGCCCAGGTCCTGGGCGATCGCGTCCGCGAATTCAGGCTTGCCGCGCGCGGTGTCGGTGTCGTCGAGGCGGAGCAGGAAGCGCCCGCCGTGGCGGCGGGCGAACAGGAAATTGGCGAGCGCGATGCGCGCGTTGCCGACGTGCAGGTAGCCGGTTGGGCTGGGGGCGAAGCGGACGACGGGCGGGCTCATTCCGGATCGCCGTCCGCGTCGTCCTCGTCCAGGCGGCGCGGGTCGAGCGCGCGCCAGTCGCGGTCCTCCGCGCCGGCCGGTCGGTCGGCGAAATCGCCGAGTTCGTTGGCGCTGCGCCAGCCGCCCTCGGCGGCGTCGATGACCTCGGCGTCCTCGCCCCAGGCGAACCAGGCTTCGAGCAGGTCCTTGGTGTTCATCCCCGGGGCGCGGCACAGCTCGACGGAGTCGCGGACGTAGCGGCGGGCGAATTCGTTCGCGTGCATGAGGGTGGGGAAGCCGCCGATTTCCTCCACCACGTTGTCGGTCGCGCCGCCGGACAGATCGAGGATGCGGACCCGCCAGCCGCCCTCGGGGGCAAAGAGGTCGCTCACAGCGGTAGGGGGATGTGGATTGTGTGCATGCGCGGGAAGCTAGGCGCGGGGGAAGGACGAAGCAACTCAACGCCGCGGGCGTCCGCCCTGCCCCGATGTGGCGCGGCCGGGCGCGAACGTCCGCATCAGGTTCTGCGCCGAGTTCGTAGGGGGCCGGTCCGGCCGCGGCCCGGCCCCCAGGACGTGCCGGCTCCCCGCCCGTATCGGCGTCCGCGTTCGCGGGCACCGTGTGCGCCCGCCGCGGCGGGCGCACCGATTAGGCCATGGGATCCGTTCAGAAGCGCAGGCTGAACCGGATCATTGCCCGCTGGGCGAAGTACTGGGCGCTGGTCAGATAGTAATCGTAAATGGCTTTTACCGTCCATGGTCTTGTGTTGCAGGAGCACGAAAGAAACGACAAACTCGTGCCGAAATCCAGCATGTCGTTGGCCGCCGCCAACCCGGGAGTCGTGAACGCGGGTGAGCCAGGGGCCACGAACGACGCTGTATTGGTCACCGTCGGATTGCTAAGCTCATGGAACCATTTGAAATGGACCTCCGGGACATAGATCCGGTCTCGATAGCGCATGGGATGCGCCACTTTCAGGCCGAGACCGGACTCCAGGAAGTCGTAACTCTGGGATTGCACGCTTAGGTTGATATCGCCGGCTCCGGTCTCCGTGTAACCGTCCAGATTCATATGGGTGTACTGGAGCGAGGCCAACGGGGTGATCGTAAATCCCCGGGCATAGAAATGATACCCTGTAGATACGAAACCGGTATATTCCTGTCCACTGTAGCTCGCCTGCGCATTGCGATCTACCCCCGGGAACAGTATGTTCCTGGTTCCGGAATAGTCGTTCCAACCAAACGACATATCGCCTTTGACGTACCAGGGACCATCCTGGTGCGCGATATAGGCCGTTACGTCGTATGTATTGGAGTCCGTATTGGTGTTGAATGTCTTTCCGCTGATTGTGCTTCGGGCATAGCCGATTCCCAGGCCCGCATATGTTTCGCCGCCGAACACCTTGCGACCGAGAGGCGCATCGTAAGCGATCATCGTGCCGAAGATTCTGGAGCTATATCCAGGGTACACGCCTTGGGCACCTTGGTTGCCGAAATATCCGAAGCTCTTCAGCCATACCGTGCCGTGCGGGTTGTTCCCCTCGCAGTTCGCAGGCTCGATTCCAGGCCGGGGGAACTGGCTGCAGAGAAGATTGTCCAGACGGGATGACCAAAGATCCTGGAACTGCCGGGTCGCCTGGAAGGTCACCAGAGGTGCAGCCAGATCCGAAGTCGAAGGTGCAAGCTGGGCAGCCGCGGAGACGACCGCAGCCGGGTCGGAGAGGGAGTTGATCCCAGCCAGTACGGTAACAAGATCCGTGGTCGGAGGAATGGCCAGCAAGGCCGTCGTGGTTGCCGCCGCAACCGGCAGCACGGAGGGCAGGATCGTACCGGCGGGCGGCTGCAACGGTACCAACAACGGCATGCCGGTCGTCTTTATGGCCACCAGACCATCTACGGTTCCGGCGGTAGGCACGGCGGAGAAGGTATAAAGCGGATTGGTGGGATCCCTGACGACGACAACCACGCTGCCGTTGGTGCCGCTTTGGACGGTTCCGGTCTGGGTTTGGACGATATTGAACTGAGTTCCAACCGGGATGTAGGCGCTTGCAGGGATCGCCACGTTGATCTGAAGTGTCGGCCCGAGATTCGTTGCCCCGACGGGCCTGATGTTGCCATAGACCGTCGGGCTGGCCAGGGTCGTGCTGATCACCCCGCCTGGCCCACCGTTGGCGATCGTGAGAGCACCGCCGACGTTCAAGGTATTCGTCCCGAGAGCGAAGGAATATGCATCCGCCGCCCCGCTGATACTTGCATTCACGCCGGCGGCATTGCTTCCCCCGACGACATTGATGGCCCGCAGCCCGATCGCGCCGCCGACGGCGCCATTCAGCACACTTCCGCCGCCAAGCACCAATGTGCCAGTATCCGCCCCTGCGGCCGTCGTCATGGCGCCGATCAGCGTCGTATTCGGAGCAAGACTGATCGTGCCGTCGCCGGCAAAAGAGGTAGCGGTTACGTTGGTCGATCCGCTATTGAAATTCAGCGCCCCGGTGCCCGTCACCGTCGTTATGGTCGCAAAGACCGGCCCCTGGAAATTGACCGCAGTTCCGGCATTGCCGCCGGAAATGTTGAGAAGGAACGGTCCTCCCGGCTGGGTTACGCCGATATCTCCAAACACCGTCGAGCCGCTGTTGAATACGATATTTCCCTCGCTGGAAGCCGCAGTGGAGACAGCAAGGGGAAAATGCGCAAGGGAGACGTTGTTCGTGAATATGTCCATGGTGGGACCGCCAACGACCCCGACGCTCAATGTGCCCGTGGTGGCTGACTCCGACATATCGACACCGTTCAGAACGCCGGTCGCACTGAGCGGAGTGATGCCGGAGCCAACGGCGGTCTGCCTTTGCGCAAAGCTCGTCTGGCACCACAACGGAATGAAAGCGCCCAAAAGCAGGAGAAAAAGCGGTAGCCGCATGGCAGGAGAGAACCGGCCAGGTCCAATACTGGTGGGATGATCGGTTACGTCCCGATGTGCCCGATTTTGCCTGGTGGCCCAATCCGCCGCAGCATGAACACCGGACAACGCTTCGGAATACGTCCTGACCCTTTCGGGCCGTGGGCGGTACATCGGGCGCATGACCACATCTCCATGATGGCGGTGAACGACGGAAGTGATTTCCGATACGCCGACGCCGGCGCCTCCGCGGATGAAGCCGGACCCACGACCGCGCGGATCCCTGGATAGACACGGAGTTACAGTTCTAACTAGTGGTTCTCGGTCCGCCACCCTCGGAAACTACTCATGGCCGACCTGGCAGCCCGGGGCGGTGGTCGGGGCCACGCGAAGGACTCGGCCCCTACCCTTGGTTCCGCCGCCGTGATCCCCCAGACTGGCGCGCATGACCGAACACCTGCTCCCCGACCCGGCCGGCCTGGCGCGCGCCGCGGCACTGCTGCGCGCCGGGCGGCTGGTCGCGTTCGGCACCGAGACGGTCTACGGCCTCGGCGCCGATGCGACCGACGCCGCCGCCGTGGCCGCCATCTTCGCCGCCAAGGACCGGCCGCGCTTCAACCCGCTGATTTCCCATTACCCGGACGCGGACGCCGCCTTCGCCGACGTGGTGGCGGGGCCGGAGGCGCGGGCGCTGGCGGCGGCGTTCTGGCCCGGACCGCTGACCCTGGTGCTGCCGCGCCGGGCGGGCAGCCTGGTGGCGCCTCTGACCGGGGCGGGGCTCGATACCCTGGCCGTGCGGGTGCCGGCGCCGGCGGTGGTGCGGGCGTTGCTGGCGGCGGTGGGGCGGCCGGTCGCCGCGCCCTCCGCCAACCGGTCGGGCCAGGTCAGCCCGACGACGGCGGCGCATGTGGCGGAAGGATTGGGGGGGCGAATCGCGGCGGTGCTCGACAGCGGGCCCTGTGCCGTGGGGGTGGAATCGACGGTGGTCGATCTCAGCGGCGACCGGCCGCGGCTGCTGCGCCCCGGGGGCGTGCCGCTGGAGGCGCTGGTCGCGGCGATCGGCCCGGTCGCGCTGGGCGCCCCGCCGGCGGACGCCGGGGTGCTGCGGGCGCCGGGGCAGTTGGCCTCCCATTATGCGCCCGGGCTGCCGGTGCGCCTGGATGCCGCGACGGTGGCCGTGGACGAGGCCTTGCTGGCGTTCGGGCCGCCGCTGGAGGGAGCCACGGCGGTGTTCAATCTCAGCCCGGGCGGGAACCTGGCGGAGGCGGCGGCGCGGCTGTTCGCGGGACTGCGGTGGCTGGACGCGCAGGCCCGGGTGCAGGGGATCGCAGTGATGCCGATCCCGGAGGCGGGGCTCGGCCGCGCGATCAACGACCGGCTGCGGCGGGCGGCGGCACCGCGGTAGCGCGCACCGTATGGCCTTCCCCCCTCTGGCCTTTCCCC
>JABBNW010000273.1 GCA_019352115.1 Pseudomonadota bacterium | reverse complement strand
GCGGCGCGGCCTCGGCTGCGAAAATCGATCTTGTCCATGCCTGAGACTATAGGCGTAACAAGCTAATATGTCACGTATAGTGTTGGGGTATTAGTACCAATCTGCACCTTCGCTCACATTCGGTTTTCGCGCTCATTGATGCGATCAACGTCAAAAAGGCTCTTGCGAGCGGGACGTTGACGCGACCCAAACTGATCGGACTGCGTGACAGGATCGATGAGATCGCCACCGGTAGTCCAACCGTGGCCTTCGTGTCCTTTGCCGACAGCCTGCTGCTGAAAAGCAATTACTCGGTCGGCCAGTGGGACAGCGATATCAAATGTACCTATGAACCGGAGAAGATCCTCCGTCTCTTGCCTGACATTCGGGCTGCCTACCAAAGCATGTTGGGGCTGGAGATCTACGCCATAGTCACACAGGACAGCAATGAATATTACGATGATAGGCTGTTGCACATTTCGAGTACCCACAACCATATTTCGTTCAACAGCCTCGGCCTGCCGTTCGCGCAGACACAGGCGATTGAGCATTGTGCGCGCGCAGCCCTTAAATCTGGTATCCATCCAGCGGCAGACGCCTATCTGGATGAAAGCTTCTATCACTCGCTGCGCTTCAAGCATGGGTTTGCCAAGAACGAGGAGCCGAAATTCCCCTACACGGCTCCGATGGCGACCGGTCCGAGCTATTATTTCCCCGTCAGTTTTCAGATGCTGGCCGATAATCTGGAACCGCCGAAATAGCCGTTATCGGCTACCTTACCCGTCAATCATGCCGCAATTATCCAGCGGACTTCCGCAGCAGAAAAGCCAAATTTCTTCAGCGTCTCAATTTCGCTGCGAATTCCTTGGGTTGTGCAGCAGCGGTATTCGCCCTAATGCCCCGCTGCTCGTCTGGATTTGCGGGCTTCGAGAATCTGCTTTCCTTTCTCGGTTAGCTCCCATCGCCCCCGAGGCGAAACATATGTGCCGGTTGCTGTTCTTGCTTTGGGACCTGGGTGCACCAAACCTTCCTTTCTGAAGTCGTCCCGGTTCCAATCTACAAAATGCCACCACCTTTCAGATTGCCCCTTGTTAACCATCTCGGAATCCCCGGGAAGGAGCGTGGGTCCAAGACGTTGAGTAAGCCACTTGTGAACATCTACCCTCTGTACGCTTGGCCCTAGCGCTTCAAATGCGTCCAGCAAATGCTCTCGAAACCATTGCTGGGGCCGATGATTCTGATAGGCGGGCATTGATCAGTCCTCCAGAGCGCGACGTTCGGCGCGGCGGAGCAGCCGCTTTTGTTTGGCGGGGTGTGCGCGGTAAACCGTGATCAGCCTGTCGCCGTCGCGAACGACGCGCAGGCCGCCGAGGCGCCGGATGCGCTGTGCCTGGCGTTCGAGTTCGTGCGCGGCGGCTTCAGTATCTTTGTCCAGCACCAGCAGGCCGTCATCGACCTCGCGTCCAAGCTGGAGCGCCCAGTCGAGGTCCGAGGCCAACACCGCGCGCTGAGCAAGGCGCGCGGTCGCATGCGTGCTCGTTACGATGCCCGTCATAGGAGGTCCTCCATCGCCACGTCGGAGCACTGGCGCAGCGCCTCGTGGCGCTCGGCCGATTTCCGGCGGAACCATTCGAGCCGGGCGGCTTTCGTCTCACCCCGTCGAAATTCGGATGGCAGTTCGTGGAGCGGGAGAGACCCGTCGAGGATGTCGTCGGCCAGAGCTTCGTCGCCATCGGCCAGGACCAGGGCGTGCTCGCGGCAGAGCTTATACTCGGTCCGATCACGCGAGACTTTGTCGACCTCAATGGGGGCCTCGAGCGCCACCAGCTCGACAGCGAGGGAACGGAGAAACGCGGCGAACGGATTGTGCTCGTCTTCGTTGTAGTCCTCGTAGAATCCGATTGCCGTGAGTCTCCTATCGTCGAGCAACGCGTCAGCGAACAGATCCCGCTCGTCGATCGATGACTGCTCCGCCGCGTAGATGTCATCAAGCACCGCATCAAACTCGGCATTCAGGGGCAGGTGACGGGCTTGCTCCGTCAATGCTTGGCGTGCGGCATATGCGTCCCGCATTTCCCTCAAGCGTTGTCTACGCGACGCTAGGCTCTGCTCGGCCATAAGCAAGAACACGAGCGGTGCCAGTTCGACGATGCGCGCCGCGGGGACACCATAACGAATCGCCACCAGGCTATAGGCGTTGCGGATCGCTGTTGGCAGGCGAATGTTCCACCGCGTTTCCGGAAAGAAGGGCGATTCCGGCGGACCCGCGTCCGGCGCTGGAAGTTCACCTGTCAGGATGCCCGGTTGCATGTCGAGCGCAGCAGCGAGCGCCACGATGGTCTGGCGGCGGACGCCCCCGGTCTCTTTCCCGGACCGCAGCCGGGCGATGGTGCGCTCCGAGATCTTGTGTTCCCCGGAGGACACTTTCCTCGCCAACGCCTTCACACTCTGGCCTTTGCGGGCCATGGCGTCCCTCAGTCGTTCTGGATCAACCCGTTGCTTCATCGCTGATCTCCTCTGCACAGCGAGGGGAATACAGCAGGGTATATGAACCTTCCAGACGGCAAAACACGCCATTCGGCATTTCTTTAGGTCACTACAATCGCAAATTCTGGGCGTAAATGGCAGAATTTGGCGTCTAGTCGGCCGCGCTAAGCGATGCTTGTCCCACCGCGCTTGCTGCGATTTTCTTGGTTTCTGACCTTGCCGCTTGGGGGCAGAGCGGCCGTTTCCCTGGCCGGGGACTCCCCCGGCTCCAAGTTGCGCTTTGCGACCAAGGATGCCTTCTTGGGGTCACTACACGATTTGTACAAAACTGCACGCTAAGCCAGCGCGGCCCGGTGCTGTCCGACGATGCGCGACACAGTCGGCGGGCTGACGCCGTAGAGCCGGGCCATCTCGGCGCCGGATTTGCGGCCTGAGAGGACGCTCTCGGCGATTTCGTGCCGTTTGGCAGCGTCCAGTTTCTTGCGCCGGCCGCCCACACGGCCCTCGGCGCGGGCGGCTGCCAAACCGGCGCTGGTGCGCTCGCGGATCATGGCACGCTCGAACTCAGCCTTATGTGGTGCACCGCATAACGCGCAGTTCGAGCGGTCTCTGATCCAGGAGCGGAGCGTGTGCAGGCCGGGATCGCCGCGGCACGGCGCCGCGGGCGCCATGGCGGTCGTCCTGCCGCTATCGATGCCGAGAAGCTCGCCGCGATCACCCTGGCCCTCGATGGCGGTGCCACCAAGGCGGCGGTCTGTCGCACGTTTGGCCTCAAGCGCAGCACGCTGATCGACTCCCTGGCGCGGATCGGCTGGTCTGCCGGCCTGAAAGTCCAGGAGACATGAGTGATGCGACGGCAGCAACTGAGCGAAGCCCAGATTGCCCGGCGACAACTACGATGAGCGTTTGCGCGTCAATTAGGATGAGCGGTTGAGATGGTGGCTGCGGGAGGGCGAAGCCCGAGCGCGGCCGCCATCTCAACCGAAGCGATTGCTTCACCTGCGGGTGTGGCTGGCCTGGTGTGCTCCGAGGATTGGAGGCGCCGGTGCCAGGCAGACACATCAACGACCAGCAGGTGAGGCTCTACATGCGATTGCGCGCCGACCACACCCAGATCACGTCCGCGGCCAAGGCCGGGCTGTCCGTCGCCACCGGGCGGCGAACGGAGAACGATTCCCGGCCGCCGAGCGCCAAGCGGCAACGCCGGGCCTATCGCACCCGGCCCGATCCGCTCGCGGGCCTGTGGGACGAGGAGGTCGTGCCGATGCTGCGCGCGGCCCCTGGCCTTCGTCCCATCAGCTTGTTCGACGAGCTTGCGCGGCGCCATCCCGACCGGGTCGGGTCATCGTTCCGGCGCACGCTGGAGCGGCGGGTGGCCGAGTGGAAGGCGCTGCACGGCGGCGATCGCGATGTCATGTTCCGCCAGGTCCAGCAGCCCGGTCGCATGGGGCTGTCGGACTTCACCGACGCGAACGATCTGGGCATCATCGTCGCCGGCCGCCCGCTCGACCATCGGCTGTATCACTTCACGCTCGCCTGCTCGGGCTTCGAGCATGTCGAGGTCGTGCTCGGAGGCGAGAGCTTCGCCGCCCTGGCCAGCGGTCTGGAGCGTGCGCTGCGCCTGCTCGGCGGCGCCCCGCGCGAGCACCGCAGCGATAGCCTCTCGGCGGCGTTCCGCAACCTCGCCAGGTCCGACGCCGCCGATCTGACCCGGCGCTTCGCGGCGCTCGTCGTGCATTTCGGCATGCTGCCCACCCGCAACAACCGCGGCGTCGCGCACGAGAACGGCGCCATCGAGAGGCGCCACGGCCATGGCAGGAAGCGCATCGCCCAGGCGTTGCTGCTACGCGGATCGAACCGCTTCGACGACCTCGACGCCTACCGCGCCTTCGTCGCCGAGGTCGTCGGCCAGCACAATCGGCGCCACGCCGCCATGATCGAGGCCGAGCGCGCCCTGCTGCGCCCGCTTCCCGCCGAACCCGCCATGACCTGGGACGAGATGACCGTGCGGGTGAGCAGCGCATCCGGCTTCATGTGCCGCCACGTCTTCTATACCGTGCCGAGCCGCCTCGTCGGCCATCGCCTGCATCTGCGTATCCACGACGACCACATCGAAGCCTTTCTCGGCGGCAGCTTCCTGCTCACCGTGCCGCGCCGCCGCAGACCCCACGGCGCCGGCGCGGTTCACGTGGTCGACTATCATCACGTGATCGCCGCCCTGCGGGCCAAGCCGGGCGCGCTCGCAAACCTCGCATATCGTGACGCGCTGTGGCCCCGGGCAGCGTATCGGCGCGCCTGGGACGCGCTCGTCGAAGCCGTCGGTGCGCGAGAGGCCGGGCGCACGATGGTCGCCCTGCTGGCGCTCGTGCATGACCGCGGCGTGGAAGCCGACCTGGCCGCCGCGATCGACGCGGCACTCCACGCCGGCGAACGGCCCGACCTCACCCTGCTGCGGCGGTGCTTCACCCCCGCAACCACGGTGGCGCCCCAGGTCACCGTCATCCTGCCGCCGCTGGCCGCCTACGACCGGCTGATCGTCGTCGCCGGGATGACCGACGCGGGATTGGCACCATGAACAGCGCGACCGGCGTCCCCACCCGCGTCCCCACCCGCGTCACGACCGGGACAACCATCGATACCGCCCAACTGCCGGCCATGCTGACCCAGCTGCGCCTGCCCACCATCGCCCGCCTCTGGCCCACGATCACCGAGGCGGCCGACCGCGAGAGCTGGCCGGCGGCACGGACCCTCTCCGCCCTGCTCGAATACGAGATCGCCGAACGCGCGCAACGCCGCACGGCGCGCCATCTCCTCGAAGCCAGGCCGCCCGTCGGCAAGACCGTCGAGGCCTTTGACTTCGCGGCCGTCCCATCACTCAGCAAGGCACGCATCATGGCGCTGGCCGAAGGCGACGCCTGGCTGACCCGGGGCACCAACATCCTGCTGTTCGGCCCGCCGGGCGTCGGCAAGTCCCATCTCGGCGCCGCCCTCGGCCACGCCATGGTCGATGCCGGCTACCGCGTGCTGTTCACCCGCACCACCGACCTCGTCCAGCACCTCCAGGCGGCCCGCCACGATCTCAAGCTCGCCAGCGCCATCGAGAAGCTCGACAAATACCACCTCCTGATCCTCGACGACCTGTCCTACGTGTAGCGGCGCGCAATCGAAATGTGGCGGACGCGCAATCAAGGGTCAATTTCGACGCACAATCCGTGAGAACATCGGTG
>JABBNW010000272.1 GCA_019352115.1 Pseudomonadota bacterium | reverse complement strand
CCCCACCAGCACGGAACCTAACGGAAGGGTTCCAAGGGCGATGCCCTTGGCGGGGTCCAGGGGCAGCGCCCCTGGCCTTTTTTCCGCCAACAGCCGAGGCCCCCGCCCGGTTGGCGCCTACGCGCGCCCGGCCGCCAGGACCCGGTCGATGAAGGCTTCGGTGCTGCCGAGGTAGGCGGCGGGATCGGTCAGTTGCGCGCGTGCTGCGGCATCGAGTCGGCTGGCCACCTCGGGTGCGCGGGCCAGTGCGTCGGCCAGTGGGATGTGTTCGGCCAGTGCCACATCGCAGGCGTGTTTCACGACGTGGTGTGCCGCGCCCCGGCCCAGCATGGGCGCGAGTCCCATCATTACCGCTTCCGCCACGATCAGGCCGCCGGTGAGATCGAGGTTGCGGTGCATGCGCGCGGTGTCCACCACCAGCCCCTCCGCGATGACGCGCGCGTGGCCGAGCGCGCCGTGGGTCAGCACGAACGCTTGCGGGATCGCGAGCATTTCGGCCTGCCACGGCCCGGTGCCGCGCTCGTGATCCTGGGCCATGGCGCCCAGCATCAGCGGCACCAGCGCCTGCGCGCCGCGGGCGGCGGCGAGGATGTATTCGCTCGCGATCGGATTGCGCTTCTGCGGCATGGTGGAGGACGCGCCGCGGCCGGCGACGTAGGGTTCCGCCACCTCCGCCACTTCGGTCTGCGCCAGCAGGGCGATGTCGGTCGCGAACTTCGCCAGGCTGCCGCAGACGAGGCCGAGGAACGCGACCGCCTCCGCCGGCGCATCGCGGCTCACGTGCCAGGGCGCGGCGGGCGCGGCGAGGCCGAGTTCCTCTGCCAGCGCGACCATCACGGCGATCCCGTCCTGGCCGAGCGAGGCCAGGGTACCCGCGGCGCCGCCGAAGCTCACCCGTTCCAGCCGTGGCCGCAGTTGCGCCAGGCGTTGCCGGTGCGCGATGAACGGTTGCGCCCAGGTGGCGCATTTCAGCCCGAGGGTGGTCGGCAGCGCCTGTTGCAGATGCGTCCGTCCGGCCATCACCGTGCCGCGGTGGCGGTCGGCCTGCACCAGCAGGGCGGCGAGCAGGGCTTCCATCTCGGCGTCGATCAGGTCGAGCCCGGCGCGCATCTGCAACACCGTCGCGGTGTCCATGATGTCCTGGGTGGTCGCGCCCCAATGGGTCCAGCCGCCCGCTTCGCCGGAGGCGCGCGACAGCTCGGCCACCAGGCCGACGACCGGGTAGCCGACGTTGCGTGCGCTCGCCGCCAGGACTGCGGGATCGAGGTTCTCGAACTGCGCCGCGGCCGTGATCCGCGCCGCGGCGTCGGCGGGGATCAGGCCGAGATGCGCCTGCACCCGGGCCAGTGCGGCCTCCACGTCCAGCATGCGCTGGAAATAGGCGGTCTCGTCGAACACCGCGCGCATGGCGTCGGTGCCGTAGAGGGTGCCGAGGATCGGGCTGTCGGCGGGATTGCTGGGCATGCGCATCGTTCTCCAGGAGCGGCGGCACCCTGGAAGGCAGCCGCTGCGCTGGCAAGTCCGGCGGCGTGCTGACGGGCGGTGCTGCGGCAATCGCGAGCCGCTCAGCGATCGACGGAGCGGAACCGGTCCAGCCGATACTGCGTCCGCGCCTCGTGCAGCGAGAGCCCGAGCCGCCCCGCGGCGGCGCGCGCGAACAGCGCCACCGCCTCGTCCCCGCCCAGCGGGTAGTCCGTGGGATCGGTCCAGTGCACCAGCAGCACGGTCCCGCCCGGGCGGAGGCTGGCGCAGGCCAGTGCCGCGGTGCGTTGCAGATCGGCGCGATCGAGGTAGTACAAGACTTCGGAAAACAGGATCAGGTCGTAGCGTCCGTCCGGCCATTCCTGGGGCACGCGGGCGCGGCGCACCGACACGCCGGGCCATCCGGCGCAGGCCAGGCGCGCCTGCCCGAGCGCCGCCTCCGCCACATCGATCGCCAGGAGGCGATCGCAGCGCGGTGCGAGCTGCGCGGTCAGGACGCCGATGGAACAGCCGACCTCCAGGGCCGAGCCGTAGCGGGGGCGGTCCAGGCTGGCGAGGGTGTGCGCGTATTTCGCCCGCTCGTACGCGCTGGAGGCGAACCGCCATGGATCCGGATCGTCCCGGTACAGCGCGTCGAAATAGGCGGGCGGCAGGGATTGGGTCGGGGAGGGGTTCATGACGCGATCATCACTTCCCAGGGGCGGGCGAACAGGGCGAGGAACCGGGGATCGAGCCGGAACCCGTCCGGCGCATCGTCGATCAGCCCGGTGGTTTGGGACACATGCGCGGCGATCGCCCGCCGCTTGGCCGGCAGGTGCGCCGCGATATCGAGCCGGACCGCCGCCGGGATCGGCCCCGGCAGCAGCATCGCGTCGGGCAGGGTCCAGCCCCACACCGGGGTGGTCAGCAACCGCGCGCCGGTCGCCTGCGCCGCCGCCGCGCCCAGCAGGGCGGCGGCTTCGTGGTCGCAATGCGGATCATGCCGCCAGGTGGTGAGCACGCAGCGCGCGTGCAGCCGGTCGATCAGGCCGGCGAGGCGGCGCACCAGCGCGTCGAACGCCGCGCCCTCCGTCGGGGCCTGCGAATCGATCGCCTCCAGGAACGTGACCTGCGCCGGTGCCAGCCCGAGCGCTGCCGCCGCGGCGCGGGTTTCGGCCGCGCGCAGGGCCTTCAGCCGCGCCGGCGGATAGCAGCGCGATCCGCGGTGCGATCCGGTGCCGTCCGTCAGGACCGCGAGATGCACCGCGATCCCGTGCGCCGTCGCCGCGGCGATCGTGCCGCCGCAACCGAGGCTCTCGTCGTCCGGATGCGGCGCCAGCACCAGCAGCGGACCGCCGTCCGTCACTGCGCCGATGTCGGCGAACGGCGCGGCGCGGAAGGCTGCGAGCATGTCGCCGGCGGGGGTCATGCCGGCCGGGATCGTGCCGGCGGGGATCGTGTGGGCGCTGGCCGTGCCGGCGCTGGTCATATCGGCGCGGATCATGGCAACGGCCGGGTGAGGAAATGCGCCGCGGCCTCGTCGAGCACCATGTCCATCGCCGGCTGGCGCAGGTAGGTGGCGAGGTCGCGGCCCAGGCGCTCGACCGGATGCGGGCGGACGAACGCGCCGATGCCAAGCGCGCGCCGTGCGTGCGTGATCGCGTCGCTGCACGCCTGCTCGAAAGCGACCCGCGCCAGCTTCACGTAGTTTGCGGCGTCCTCGTCCGGCGCGTCCGTTTCGGCGAGCGCGGCGCTGCGGAGCGTCCAGCGCGCGGCGGTTTCCTGCGCGATCAGGGCCTGGCCGAGCCGGGCGCGCTGGTGCGGATCGCCGGCGCGGCCGCGGGCGTGCAGATCGGTTGCGAACGCCGCGACCAGCGCGTCCAGCCCGCCCAGCATCACCGCCAGCGCCCGCCAGGCGCCGAGCGAGATTTCGGGCTGGCGCATGTAATCCTCCGGGGCGCCGATCCGCTCGTCCGGCGACAGCGCGATCCCGGTGAAATCCACCGCGGCGGTTGCCGCCGCGCGCATTCCGTGCAGGTCGAAGGGCGGCCCGACGTGGCCCTGCCCGGGCGCGAGCGGGACCAATGCCAGGCATTCGCCCGCGCCCGGAACGTGCATGGTGATCAGCGGACGGGTGACGACGCCGACGCCGGACGCGAACGCCTTGCGCCCGGTAAGCCGACCGCGGTCGAGGACGACCCTGGTGGTCGGCGCCTCGGCCGCCCAGATCGCGAACAAATGGCCGTCGCGCGCATCCCGGGCTGCCGCGTCGCGCTGCGCCGGGGTGGCGTAGCGGTCGATCAGGCGCAGCGCGTTGACATGGCCCTCATAGACGCGGCCGAGCGCCAGGCTCGCCCTCCCCAGCGCCCGCAGCAGGGTCGCGATCCCGTCGGTGCCGGGTGCGGTCGTGCCGAGGCCGAGGCCGGCCGGTTCCGGCCACGACATCTCCGAATGTGCCGGTTGGGGATGCACCGATTGGGGATGTGCCGTTTCGGGATGCGCCGATTCCGGACGCAGCGGCGCTGCCAGGGCGCCGGCGGCGCGCAGCCCGTCCAAGGCGGTCGCCGGGAACGTCCCGGTGGCGTCGTCCCGTTCCGCCTCCGCGGCGGCCCGGGAGAGCACCGGCCGCAGCCGCTCCAGCAGCGCCGCGGCCGATCTGGGTAGTCGGTCGATACTATCCATCGGCCGCTCCCGCCAGGACCTGGAATGCCGGCATCGTGTCCGCGGGCGTCGTATCTCTGGACGTCCTCTCCCCGGGCGCCGTGTTCCTGGGCGTAATCGCCCCGAACGTCGTGTCCCCGAACCTCGAGGCCCTGGGCATCGTCTCCCGGAGCGCGTCGCGCAGTTCCCTGGCCCGCGCGGTCTGGCGGGCGAGATCGGCGACCGGGACCCGCACCCGGCCGAGCCCCGGCGCGACCGCCTCGATCGCCGCCCAGGCGGCACCGAAATGCGGCCGATCCAGCAGGGTCCGCAAGCGCGCCGGGTCGAGCCCGGCCCGACGGGCGAGCGGGAGCAGTGCGGCATGGCTCTGCCAGGCGGCCCGCGCCAGGCGGCGCAGCTCGGCCCGGCGCGCGCAGGTCTCCACCGGTTCCAGACGATCGTCGATATACGGATCGGGCGCGATCAGGCGCCGGCGGATCGTGTCGGCCATGCCGCCCTGCGCGCGGCCCTCGGTGCGGCCGGAGACGAAGACCTGGCACTCCGGCGCGTGGCGGATGCGCGCGTCGATCCGCCGCAGGGCGGCTGCAAAGGCGCGGTCCTCTCCGGTCGGCAGGTCGGGGATGCCGCCCGCGCGCGCGTAGGCAGACACGGTGACCGCGAGGCTCGCGCCGGCGTCGCTGGTGTGCCGTGGCCAGGGATCGGCGGGATCGGGGTCCAGGATCGCGGTGATTTCGTCGCAGAGGGCGTCGTAGGCACATTCGCGCGCATCGTCCGCGTGCAGCACGTAGGGGATCTTATCCCAGTCCGCCGGGTCCAGCTCGATCGCCCCGGCGACCGCGTCGGCGCCGGCGGCGATCGCGGCGCGGGCGGTCGCGATCCATTGCGGGTCGGCGCGGCTGTCCGCGTCGGTCGTCAGCAGGAGGCCCGAGGGACCGGCAAGCGCGGCGGCAGCTTCCATCGCCAGCCGGCGCGCATGACCCGCACTCGCCAGCGCCGGCGGCAGCGTGTGGGCATGAATATGCAGCCGGGTCGCGGGATGGCGCGGCGCGCGGCGGGCGACGGCGGCTGTCGGGTCGGCGCAGTTGTTCAGCAGCAGCACGATATGGTCCGGCACCACGGTCTGGGCGGCGAGGGCGTGCAGGCAGCTCGCGATCCGCTCCGCCTCGTCCCGCGCCGGGATCGCCACCACCACCGGGCCGAGCCCGGAGCGCTCCGCCTGCGCGTGCCGGCAGGATGGCCGGCCTGCCGCCCGGGCAGGGCGGCCGGCCCGGCCAGGCCCTCCGAGATCGTCCGGCCGGTGGGTTGCGGGCATGGCGCCGGCAACCGCGCCGGGGCCGGATGTCGCCGGGGATCGAGGGGTTGTCATCGGCTACGTCTTTTCTCTGGCGGCATGACCGTGCGGCGGGCGGCAGCGACCAGGGGCGTCGCTAAAGTCAAATTTGGGGCGACGCCTCGCGCGCGTCCGCTCACAAGCCGGTGCCCCACGCGCCCGTGCGATCGTTCGGAGAAGCGCCCCGCATCGGGCAGCCGTTGCACCACCGAGGATGAAACCGTCGCGCTCTACCCTTCCCCCTCTCCACCCGCCCTTGCGGGGGGAGAGGGTCGGGGAGA
>JABBNW010000271.1 GCA_019352115.1 Pseudomonadota bacterium | reverse complement strand
CAGGAGGAAGATGCCGGTGATCAGGTCCTGCACCAGTTTCTGCGACCCGAAACCGATCGCCACGCCGATGATCCCGGCGCCGGCCAGCAGCGGCGCGATGTTGATCCCGATCTGCGACAGCACCGTAAGCCCGGCGATCGCGCCGATCGCAGACACCAGCGCGGCCCGCAGCAGCGGCAGCAGGGTCCGCAGCCGCGCCGCCCGCGCCGCGTGCTGGTCCCGGGTCAGCCGCGCCACCTGGCGGAGCAGGGAGGCGTTCACCCCCTCCCACACCACCAGCGCCAGGACCAGGGTGACGACGATGGTGCCGACGCTGCTCGCCAGGCGCTGGCCGAGCGCGGTCCCGGTCATCCAGCTCGCGACCCCGATCCCGAACAGTTCCAGCAGCACGGTCAGCGCCGCCACCAGGACCACCGTCTGCACCGCCATCGACAGCACCGGGTGGTAGCGGGCGAGCCGCGCCTCCAGCCCCGGATAGCGCTCGGCGATCTCGGGCCGCGGGTGCATGACCCGTTCCAGGGCGCCGTGCAGCTCGGTCAGCAGGATGCGCGCGCCGGTGGCGACCACGGCGACCAGCACGAAGGTACGCACCATGGCCGCATAGCCGTTCGGCAGCTCCACCGCCCACACCAACCACTCCCCGGCCAGCAGGGCCAGCGCGAACCAGTGCCAGACCGGGGCCACGGTATTGCGCAGCCGGGCGAACAGCCTGCGGTTGCCCTCCGGCGCGCGGATCCAGTTGCGCACGGCGCGCCGCTTCTGCAGCACCATCACGGCGAGGAAGACGTGGTTGATCAGCCCGACGAACTTCATCAGGGCCTCGAAGGCGGGCGTCGACAGGCCGAGCAGCAGGCCGGCCTGGCCGATCGCGTAGCCGAACACGGCCACCGCGGCGATGCGCGCGAGCCAGCGGGTTGTCCAGCCCGCCGTCGCGTTGGTCACCCGCAGCAGACGGAGCGACCGGTGCTCCGGCGCGAACAGCACCCGCACGAGACAAAGGATGCCGCGCCAGAGCGCGTAGCTGTCGACCAATGCCACGATGACGAGCCGCGCCTGCGCCAGCCCGCCGAGCGGGGTCGCCACGAGCAGACGCCCGACCATGGCGAAGGCCAGCACCGGCAGCACGTCGAGCACGAAGCGCGGCACCGCAAGGCCGAGCCGGCGCAGGCGGAAATGCGGCTTCCGCCCGGGCGCCGGCGGCGGGAGCGGTTCGGTCTGCCCGGCCTCGGCCAGCGCCTCGGCTTCCGCGCCGAGAACGGGGTCCGCGGCGGGGCTGGAAGCGGCGTCGTCCGGCCCTCGGGCGGCGGCTTCCGCCTGCAAGGTCCGCACCGCCGCGCTCGGGGCCACCGGCTCATCCGACGGATCCGGACCGCCGGTCGCGGCCATCCGCAGGTCAAGCCGGGCGCGCGGACGGCGCAGCGCCCACCGCGTGCCGATCTCGGCGCCGAGCGCTAGCAGGAACACCACCAGCACCCGCCACGCGACGTCCTGCACCAAGGTGCGTTCGAGCGGGTTGGTCGCCATCACCACGACCCAACCCCACAGCAGCGGCAGGCTCTGCGCCGAGTGCGCCGCGGCGGCCATGCGGGCGTACAACTGGTCGAAGAAGCGCGAGACGCCGATCAGGACCAGCACGCCAAGCCCGTTGGGGTTGAGCCGCACCTGCGGCTTGGCCGCCGCGGCCGGCGCCGCTTTCGCCGGCGCCGGCTTCGCCGCGGCGGCGGCGGCCACCGGCTTGGCGGCCCCAGCGCGGATGATGGCGTCGAGGGTGTGTTCGACCATCGCGCGCTGGCGCGGATTGCGCAGCACGGCGAGCGCCTGGCGGGCGTCGGTGACGCTGAGCGGCGCGACGTCGGTCGCGGCCGGGGCCGCGGTGCCGGCGGCCCGCGCGGGGGCGGCCAGGCCCGACGCGACCGCCGCCCAGGACAGCACCACCAGCAGCAGAAAGATGCGCTTCATCCGCCTACCCCGACCACAAACCGCGCCGGCGGGTCAACCTGCCGGCGGGTCAACCTGAGCGTTGGGCGCTGTGGGTCAGTGCGTATCGAGCCCCAGGATGCCGCGGTCGCGATCGACATCGGCCACCAGCCGCTTGCCGATCAGGTCGCGCAAGGTCTCCGTCGTGCCGCCGCCGATCGAGCCGTAGCGGGCACCGCGGTACAGGCGCGAGACCGGGTATTCGTCGGTGAAGCCGAAACCGCCGTGCAACTGCACGGCGTCACTGGTGACGCGGAGCGACATCTCGTTGTTGAACACCTTGGCGGTCGCGGCCAGGAACGGGTCGGGGAACGGGTTCGCGATCAGCGCGGCGCGATACAGCAGGCCGCGGCCTGCCTCGATGTCCTTGAACATGTCGGCAAGCTTCCAGCGCACGCCCTGGTTGTCGGCGATCGGCCGGCCGAACACGCTGCGGTCGCGGACGTAGGTGACCGCCTCGTCGAACGCGCCCTCCGCCAGGCCGAGCGAGATCGCCGGGTTCAGGCAGCGCTGGGTGTTGAAGGCGGTGAGCAGCTTGCGGAATCCGTCCTCCCGGATGACCAGGTTTTCCAGCGGCAGTTCGCAGTCGTCGAACTGGATCTCGTGCAGGTTCTCGCCCCCCATGGTGTGGAAGGTGCCGGTGACGGCGAAGCCTTTCGTGTCCGGCTCGACCAGCACGCAACCGATCCCTTCCCGCCCGGCACGGCCATCGACCCGGGTGAAGACGACGAACATGCCCGCTTCCCGCGCGCGGCTGATGAGCGTCTTGGTGCCCTTCAGGATGATCCGGTCGCCGACGATGCGCGCGTTGGTGCGGTAGTTGGCGACATCGGTGCCGGCGTGCGGTTCGGTCATGCAGACCGCGAGGATGCAGTCGCCGCTGACGACGCGCGGCAGGATGCGTTGTTTGATCGCCTCCGGCGCGTAGCGGGCGATCACGCGGGTCTGCACGCCGGCCTCGCCCAGCACGGCCATCGCGGTCGGGTAGCAGACCTTGGCGATCTCCTCCAGGATCAGCACCGTGTCCATGATCGAAAGTCCGAGGCCGCCGTAGTCTTCCGGCACCGACATCCCCAGCACGCCCAACTCGGCCAGCTCGCGCAGGTTTTCCCACGGGAAGGTGCCGTCCATCCAGCGCTGCGCACGCGGGCGGAACTTCTCCTGCGCCAACGCGCGCACCGCGTCCCGCATGTCCCGCTGCTCGGCCTGGAGGCGAAAATCCATGCTGGTATCCCCTGTTCCGTGGGGGCGGAGATTAGGGGGCGCGCGGGGTTTGGCAAACCGGCGAAGGATGCTAGGGGGACTACCGTTGAGTAGAACCCCGAGAGGACGATGCCGTATTCAGCAGACCTGCCGCGTGCGCCGGCGACGGACAGTCCGGTGACCTCGATCGCCGCGGTGGAGGCGGGGCTCGCCACATCGGGCTATATCCCAAGCCGGCAGATCGCGACGGCGGTCTATCTCGCGCATCATCTGCAGAAGCCGGTGCTGGTCGAAGGCCCCGCCGGCGTCGGCAAGACGGAGCTGGCGAAATCGCTCGCCGCCTGGCTCGACCTGCCGCTGATCCGCATGCAGTGCTACGAGGGGCTGGACGAGGCCAAGGCGCTGTACGAGTGGAAATACGGCAAGCAGCTGCTGTACACCCAGATCCTGCGCGAGAAGATCGGCGAGGTGATGGGCGATACTGACAGCCTGACCGCCGCGCTGGCTAAGCTGCACGGGTTCGGCGATCTGTTCTTCTCACCGGAGTTCCTGGAACCGCGCCCGCTGTTGCGCGCGTTGCAGGCGCCGGGCGGCGCGGTGCTGCTGGTCGATGAGGTCGACAAATCGGACCAGGAGTTCGAGGCGTTCCTGCTGGAAATCCTGTCGGATTACCAGGTGACGATCCCGGAGATCGGGCGCATCGCCGCAACCGTGCCGCCGGTGGTGATCCTGACGTCCAATTCCATGCGCGACCTCGGCGACGCGCTGAAACGGCGCTGCCTGCATCTGCATATCGGGTTTCCGGATGCGAAGCTGGAAGCGCGGATCATTGCCTCGCGCGTGCCGGAGGCCGAGGCCGGTCTGCGGGCGCAACTGGTCGCGTTCGTGCAAAGCCTGCGCGGGCTGGATCTGAAGAAGCCGCCGTCCGTCAGCGAGACGATCGACTGGGCGCGGGTGCTGGTGCTGCTGCACGCGGCGGCGCTGGATGTCGAACTCGTGCGCGATACCTTGAACGTGCTGCTGAAGTTCGAGACGGACATCGAAACGGCGGGGCGGCAATTGGGAGAGCTGGTCGCCAAGGCGCGCGGATGAGCGCGGACCCGGCCGCGCGCGGGTCGGCGAGCGCACCGCTGCGCCGGTTCTTCGCCGCTGCGCGTGGCGCCGGGGTGCGGCTGTCGCCGGCGGAGAGCATCGATGCGGTGCGCGCCGTCGAGGTCGTCGGCTACGCGGACCGGGCGGTGCTGCGCGACACGCTGGGCCTGGTGCTGGCGAAGACGCCGGAGGAGAAGGCCGCACTGGCGGAATGCTTCGATCTTTATTTCCGGCGCGACGATCTGGCCGGGGTGGAGACTTCGGAGGCTTCCGGGGCGGATGACCCGGTGCCGTCGCCCGAGGGTGCGGCCGAGGGGTTGGGGCGGATGCTGCTGGCGGGGGACGCCGCGGCGCTGGCGGCGGCGATGGAGGCGGCGGGGGAGGCGGCCGGGCTGCCGAACATCCGTTTCTTCACGCAACGGAACCTGTACGCGCGCCGGCTGCTGGACCACATGGGCCTGCGCGCGGTGGAACACGAGATCGCGGCGCTGGAAGACGCCGGCGATCCCGCGGCCACGCGGCTGGAGGCGGCGGTCGGCGCGCTGCGCGGCCAGGTGCGCGATTTCGTCGAGCGCAATCTGCTGCTGTTCGCCCGTGGCGATACGGAGGCGTTCCGCGAGGAACTGCTGAAATCCACGCGGCTGTCGAACCTCGATCGGCGCGACTACGCGCGGATGCAGGTGCTGGTCCGCGCGATCGCGAAGAAGCTGGCGGCGCGCTATGCGCGACCGCGCCGGCGGCAGTTGCGCGGGCAGTTGGATATCCGCCGGACGATGCGGCGGAACATGGGCTGGGGCGGGATTCCGTTCATCACCGCATGGAAGGAGAAGCGGATCGACAAGCCGCGGGTGATCGTGCTGTGCGACGTGTCTGGCTCGGTCGCCGCGATGGCGCAGTTCCTGCTGATGTTTCTCTATGCGCTGAACGAGGCTTTGGCGGATATCCGGTCCTTCGCGTTCGCGGGCTCGCTGATCGAGGTGAGCGCGATATTGGAGGGCGCGCCGATCGAGGCGGCGATCGCCGAGATCCTGCGCATCATCGGGTTCGGGTCTTCCAACTACGGCAATGCGCTGGCGGATTTCGAGGACGGGTGGATGGGGATCGTCGATCGCAAGACGACGGTGCTGGTGCTGGGCGATGCGCGGGGGAACCGCACCGATCCGCGGGTGGATGTCCTGGCGCGGATCGCGAGCCGGGCGAAGCGGGTGATCTGGCTGAACCCGGAGTATCGATCGGCGTGGGGGACGGGGGATTCGGATATGTTCCGCTATGCGCCGCATTGCCAGATGGTGCGCGGGTGTTCGACGTTGCGGGACCTGGAGCGGGTGGTGACGGATTTGCTCGAGATGACGCGGTGAGGGGGGCCCGGTGACGGGGGGCTCAGGTTGGCTGTCTGCGAAGGTCGGGGAACGACACGCATATCCTGTAACGACGCGCCTCCCCGCGACGGGTGAAGCCTACGGACGGGTTCG
>JABBNW010000023.1 GCA_019352115.1 Pseudomonadota bacterium | reverse complement strand
ACAGAAGCTGGACAGCCTGCGGGCGCGCCAACCCGACCTGGTTGCGGCCGGAAACGTCGGCTGCATCACGCAACTTGCCGGCGCGGAGCTGCCGGTCATGCACACGGTGGAATTGCTGGACTGGATGGCCGGCGGGCCGCGGCCGGCAGGGCTCGCCTGACGCACGTTCGGGAATCGGTTTTCGTTCCGATCAGAACCGTGCCCCACGCGGCGGCTCATGGCCGCCGCGTGGTCGTCCCGGCAGCACGGTATCAGCCGTGGCCGCCGGCCGGGGTGAGGCCCTTCGCGGTCCGTGCGTGCACGTCGGACGATCCCATGCGGCTCGTGGCGCCCATGCCGGAGCTGCCGTTCGCGGCACCGCTGTCCATCGCCGAATCGTTGCTGGTCGTGGGCGTTTTCGTGCCGTTCATCGTGGGCACGCTTGCGCTGTTCATCGTGGTCGTGTGCGGAGTCCGGGGAAGGGCGCCGTTGGCGGAGGTCGCTCCGGTACCCCCGGCCAGCGCCATGCCGGCACCACCCAGCACCAGACCTGCCGTCGTTGCTGCGGTAATCATCAATTTTTTCATCTTGTCCTCCAGTTTGTCCCAGGTCGGCAAACTTGCCGATCGTCCTGCCTCAGGTGGCGGCCGACGGGCGCACTATCAAGCGGCAGAGCGGCCGGCTCGCGCAAACGGCATGGCATCCGTTTGTCGCCGTTTCGTGATCTGCCGCGAGCCTTCGGAGCAATGGTTATTTATTCGCAATAAGAACCAAAAGGGCAACGTCCCTTTGGCCTCACGGACGGACCCGCACCACCCAAGCTAACGCCGCCGGCAGGTCCTCGGCCACCAGCCCCGGCCCGACGGCGTCCGCCGCCGCGCCGTGCCACCAGGCGGCGGCGGCTGCGGCTTCCCAGGGTGGCATGCCTTGCGCCAGCAGCCCGCCGACGATCCCCGCGAGCACGTCCCCGGCGCCGGCGGTCGCGAGCCAGGGGGGCGCGTTCGTATTGATCGCGGCGCGTCCGTCCGGCGCGGCGATGATCGTGTCGGCCCCTTTCAGGAGCACCACCGCCCCGGTGCGGCGGGCGGCGGCGCGCACGGCGGCGAGCCGGTCGGGGCCGGGCGCACCGAAGACGCGGGTGAATTCGCCGAGGTGGGGGGTGAGCACGGCGGCGCCCACCAGCGCCTCCGGCCGGCCGGCGCAGGCGGTGAGGCCGTCGGCGTCCACCACGACCTTGCGCCCGGCGCCTAGCACGGTGGGCAGCGCCGCGGCGGCGGCGTCCGGCCCGAGGCCCGGGCCGCAGACCCAAACGGTGCGGCGCGGATCAGTGAGCAGCGCCGCGATCGGATCGTCCGATACGATCGTGCCGGGCGATCCGGCGCGGTAGATGGCCGCGGCGGCGGCCGGGGCGGCGATGGTGACGAGGCCGGCGCCGGCGTGGCGGGCCGCGTCGGCCGCCAGCCTCGTGGCGCCGGTCATGGCCGCCCCGCCCAGGATCGTGACGTGCCCGCGGGTGTATTTGTGGCTGGCCGCGTCCGGGCGCGGCAGGGTCCAGAGCACCGGGCCGTTGGCGAAAGTTGCGAGGCGGATCGATGCCAGAACGGCGGCGGGCAGGCCGATGTCGGCCAGCAGGGTCTCGCCGCAATGGGTCCGTCCCGGCAGCAGCAGGTGGCCGGGTTTGCGGCGGAAGAACGTGACGGTGAAGACAGCGTGGGGGGCGAAGCCGCGCACCGCGCCGGTGGCGCCGTCGATCCCGCTTGGGACGTCGATCGCGACGACCCGGGGCGCGGCGGCGAGCACCGCGGCCACCCCCGGGTCCACATCGCGCGCCAGGCCGGCGCCGAACACGGCATCGAGCACCAGGCCGGCGCGGGCGGCTTCCGCGGGCGCGAAGGGCACCATCGGTCCGCCCCAGCGCGCGGCGGCGCCGGCTGCGTCCGACCCGGCGCGCGGCGGGGCGAGGGCGGCGACCGCGACCGGCCAGCCCGCCTGCGCGAGCAGCCGTGCCGCGACGTAGCCGTCCCCGCCGTTGTTGCCCGGGCCGCACAGGACCACCGTCCGGCAGGGCGCGATCCGCGCGTGCACCGCGCGCGCCACGGCCCGCCCGGCGGCCTCCATCAGCGCCGGCCCCGGCGCGCCGAGGGCGGGGGCGCGCGCATCCGCCTGCCCCATCTCCGCCGGCGTGAGCAGTTCCGGCGGGTCGTCCCGCCGCGTGCGTCCCGTGCTATCCATGCGCGGGACAATGCAACCGGAGGGGACCAAGATGGAAGACTACCAGCTCGATATCCTGGTGCAGGGCTATCCCGGCAAGTCGGTCTGCCACGGCGGCCTGGGCTGGAGCACGATCGTGCTGCTGCGCGGCAACGGCCATGTGGCGCTGATCGACGTCGGCACGTTCAGCCACCGCGCCAACCTGATCGCGGGCCTCGCCCGTCACGGCCTGGCGCCGGAGGAAGTGACCGACGTGATCCTGACCCATTCGCACCACGACCACGCGATCAACTGGGTCTTGTTCCCCCGGGCCGCGATCTGGATCGGCGCCGAGGAGCTGGCCTGGTCGGTGAAGGAGCCCTGGGGCCGCACGCCGGTGCCCGAACTCTACGTCCGCGAGCTGGCGGGTTCGGCGCAGATGAAACCGATCCGCCATGGCCAGACCGTGCTGCCCGGCCTGGTCGCCTACGACGCGCCGGGCCACACGCCCGGGCACATGATGTTCGTGCTGACGGGCAAGGAACGCGACGTGATCTTCACCGGCGACGCGGCGAAGAACCGGGTGGAGCTGCTGACCCGGGCGGCCGACATGACCTATGACCCCGCCGTGACCGCGGGGTCGATCGAGGCGATGTGGGCGCTGTGGCGCCGCCGCCCCGGCACGTTGCTGGTGCCCGGCCACGACATGCCGATGGTGCTGGAGGACGACAAGCCGGTGTTCGTCGGCAAGCGGGAGGCGGCGATCGTTGCGTGGTACGACACCGACCTGGAGACCACGACCCGCTTCGAACTGACCATCGCGCAATAGGGAGCGAAGCAGATGCAACTCGGTGCGATGATCCCGCAGAACGACATCGGCGGCAGCGCCGCGGCGCTGCGCAGCTTCGCGGCGGCGGCGGAGGAATACGGCTACGATTATCTGCTTGCGGCGGACCATGTGCTGGGGGTGAACACCGCTTCCCGCCCCGACTGGCCGCGCGAACGCAACACCTCGGCGGATTTATTTCATGATCCGTTCGTGATGTTCGGCTTCCTGGCCGGGGTGACGAAGCTCGGGTTCGCGACCGGCGTGCTGATCCTGGCGCAACGCCAGGCCGTCCTGGCGGCGAAACAGGCGGCGAGCCTTGCCGTGCTGTGCGGGGGGAAGTTCCGTTTCGGCGTCGGCGTGGGTTGGAACCCGGTGGAGTTCACCGGTCTGAACGAGAATTTCCACGACCGCGGCCGGCGCTCGGAGGAGCAGGTGCAGGTGATGCAGGCGTTGTGGGCCTCGCCGCATGTGGATTTCACCGGCAGATGGCACCGGATCGAGGACGCCGGCATCAACCCGCTGCCGCCCGGCGGACGGGTGCCGGTATGGTTCGGCGGGCATCATGAAAACACGTTGCGCCGGATCGCCAGATGGGGCGACGGCTGGATGATGCTGGCGCACCCCGCCGGGCCCGAGGCGCAGACGGCGTTCGACACGTTGCGCCGCCTGACCGAGGCGGCGGGGCGCGATCCGGGATCGATCGGCATCGAGATCTGGACCTCCACCGGGGCCGGGACGGAAGCGGATTGGCGGGAGGAGTTCCTGTTCTGGAAGCGCGCCGGCGTGAGCCATGTGACGGTGGCGAGCACGCACGGCCGCGGCGGGCATGTGCGCATCGCCGGGCGGACGCTCGCCGACCATATCGACGCGCTGCGCTGCTACCGCGACGCCGTCGCCGACCTGCTGTGACCCGCGTGCTCCCTCTCCCCCCGCGCTCTTCGCGCGGGGGGAGAGGGCTGGAGTGAGGGGGGCGAGCGGCACCCGGCGTGCTTCATCGGGGGACGGCCGGAGGGGGGGCGCATCCGTTCTCCCCCGGGCCGTCTCCCACCGCCGCGCTTGCGGGCGGGAGAGGGGGGGGTGTCTCGGGTTGCGACCCAAAGCGGACATCCGCCATTGACGCGACAGCGTCCGGTTCTGGCCGAAAAGGGACCTTCTCCTTTGCGCGATGGACATTCGGGAGCTGACGTTCACATCTGGAGATGTCAGCGGCAGCTTCCGACCCAGATCCCCCACCGGGCGGTTCGTCTGACAATCTCGGAATCGGACATTCAGCACGACGCGGGTCCGACGGCAGCGCGCCCATCTCAGAGCGTGAAAAGCAATCGAACTTGCGAAAGAACGCCCGTTGAAATTGCTCGTCTTTTCGGGCAATTTTGGCGGTTGACGGGCATTCTTTCACAAACTCTCAGACGTTCTTCGTCGGAGGGCGCCCCCGAGACCGGACCTCTGTCAGAAGTTGACGGTATGGTTCCACGACCAACCCACGGTGGTTGCGGCTGGGCATCGCTGGGCTGCGCGGGGTGACTGCGGTTACCGGGGGCGACCTGGACTGCTCTCGGCCGATGCGCCAGATTAGGTTGATGATGACCAGCGACACGAGAGCCTTCTTGCTGCGGTACGTCGGTGCCCGGTTCGATGGACACCGGCTGCCGCTCGACGTGCTGCCCGACCTATCTGCATTCCGCGATCTGCTCGTCTCGTACGTTAAAGCGAAATGGCGCGCCACGCACGAAAATCGCATCCGGCTACCCAGGGGCTTTGAGAGGAGCATTGCCTTCGATCTGACAGGAATCGGCGACGGCAGTGCCATACCGAAGCTCGAATGGGACCGACAGACAGCCCAATTGCTCCTGCCCGATTTCAAGGACGAATTGGAGAGTTTGGTCGAGCATGCCTATGCCCAGGTCATTGAACTGATCGACGGTGCGGCTGAGAATATTCCATCAGCAGGATTGCCGCCCGAGAGCATCCGTGCGCTGAACCGCTTCGGCTCTGGGCTGCTCGACGACGAGAAGATCGAGTTCTTGGGCAGCCAGGGCAAGCATGGCAACGTCGTTTTTCTGGATTCATACCGGCGAAAATGCCTGATCACGCGTGGCCGTGACAGCTACGAGACTCGATTCGAGGGCATCGGGAAACTGCTTGGGTCCGAGAAAGACGCGGACGGAATCTATGGCCTGATCGTGGTCTACACAGAGCAGCACGGCACGATCCTGATCCCCGTGGCGCCTGAGCGCGTTAAGGAGGAGTTCGACGGCAGCATAGACGATGACGTCCAGTTCCGCCTGTTGATTGAGCTTGACAACAAAGACGTATTCAAGCGGGTGGTCGATGTATTTGACGTGGACCTGATCGACGCTGCGCTGGTAGCAAACCTTGAGCGGTGCCGCGAGCGCATCCAGTCCATTGCGAGCCTGGACGATGGCTGGCACGACGGCGTTGGCAAGACTGTGACGCAAGAGGCTGTCATGGCGGCCGAGAGGCTACTGTCAGCCCGGCCGCGGCTCGCCGGTAGCTACCATATCTACCCAACCGACGTGGGCGGTATCCTGTTCGAGTTCGTACATTCTGGATGGGACTATTCCATCGAGACCGGTCCGAACGGGGAGATCGAGATATACGGCGTTCAGGTGGATGGCCAGGGCGATCTTGATACCAAAGTGTTCCCTAGCATGGGCGAGAGCGCTTTGAAGTTTCTGGACGGCTTGACCGGAGATGCTCGATGACGCCTCAGCCATTAGACAACGACGAGGAGGTCCTTTTCCGGCAAATTCATCCGAACTTCTACGACAATGGCTATCCCGGCAGCCTCCCATTCGCGCCCAGCGCGAAGGACAACAACAAGCTTTCCGTTGATCGTTCCTCGCTGACGACGGCCGCGGGGTCACATGCGTTGTTCACTGGGAATGGTTTTAAGTCCGTAGCCGTCTATGGCGTCTCGGTAGCAGAGTTCGGCACCGAGAACATTCCGTGCTATCCTGATCCGTTAGGGGCAGAAGCGACGCTGGCGGCAAATCCGGCACACGCCTATGCTGACTTTTCGACATTTAGCCCGACTCAGGGCAAGAAGATTGCCAAACGCCTGCGCAACAACGCAGTGAAGCGCGGGCGGCTTCACCCGTAGAGCTGACCAGCGAAGAGAGCGTTGTCTGCCTCAGAGCAGCCAATCCACTCTCAACCAGTTCCTGGCTTGAGCCGAATGTCCAATGTCGACCCCTTCTTCCCAGAAGGCGGACAGCCCGGATTCCGCCCATCCCTGCCCGTCAGGTCGGCCAATAGGATGTCCGCTTTGGGGGAGAATCGCCCCCCGACCGAATGACGGTCATGGCCACATAGCGGCCTGGAGCCCCGCGGATGAGGACATCCGCTTCGGAGCGACCCTCACCATACGCTCAATGACCACCATGGCCGCTGACCACCCGCGGCGGCGACCAGCGCCGGATGTCCGCCTTTCCATCCCGAACCGAAATCCAACCTCCGGCACCACCAGGCGGGCGGGGCGACGGGGGCGCCTGTCCCGCCATCTCTGCCCGATCCCGGCCGGGTGCCGTCCGCCCCCTCACCCCGGCCCTCTCCCCCAAGCGGGGGAGAGGGAGAAGGAGAGTGCCCGATTCCCGGGCAATTGCCACGATTTGACGCGCCCGACCGGCGTGTCCGGTCCCGACCTGCCCCATTTCGGGCCCGGACCCTCCACCCTTCCGGTGCGCGCCCCCCTGGCACGCCGCTTGCGTTACCGATCACAAGCGCGGGAGGCCGCGCTTGCGCGCCAGGGAGGGCAGTCGCCTCCGCCCCCGGTGCGCCAACAGACAGTTGGGGAGCTCCGCATGTCATCCGATGGCTACACTCTGGGCCGCCGTAGTCTCGGCCTGCTTGGCGCGGGGCTCGCCGCCGCCGCCGCCGGCCTGCCCGCCGTGCCGTCGCTTATTTCCGAAGCCAAGGCCGCGCCCGCGCCCGAGACCGGGCCGATCAAGGTCGGCATCCTGCATTCGCTCTCCGGCACCATGGCCATCAGCGAGGCGCCGCTGAAGGACGTGATGCTGATGCTGATCGCCGAGCAGAACAAGAAGGGCGGCGTGATGGGCCGGCAGATCGAGCCGGTGGTGGTCGATCCGGCCTCGAACTGGCCGCTGTTCGCCGAGAAGGCGCGCCAGCTGCTGTCGGTCGACAAGGTGGCGGCAATCTTCGGCTGCTGGACGTCGGTTTCGCGCAAGTCCGTGCTGCCGGTGGTGGAACAACTGAATGGCATCCTGTACTACCCGGTCCAGTACGAGGGCCAGGAGTGCTCGCGCAACATCTTCTATACCGGCGCGGCGCCGAACCAGCAGGCGATCCCGGCGGTCGACTATTTCATGAACCAGGTGGGCGTGAAGCGCTGGGTGCTGGCCGGCACCGACTACGTCTATCCGCGCACCACCAACAAGATCCTGGAAGCCTACCTGAAGTCGAAGGGCGTCAAGCCGGCCGACATCATGATCAACTACACCCCGTTCGGCTATTCGGACTGGCAGGCGAACGTCGCCAAGATCAAGGCGTTCGGCTCGGCCGGGAAGAAGACCGGGGTCGTGTCCACCATCAACGGCGACGCCAACGTGCCGTTCTACAAGGAGCTGGGCAACCAGGGCATCAAGGCGACCGACATCCCGGTGGTCGCGTTCAGCGTCGGCGAGCAGGAACTGGCCGGGCTGAATACCGCCCCGCTGGTCGGCCAGCTCGCGGCGTGGAATTATTTCGAGAGCGTGGATACGCCTGAGAACAAGGCGTTTGTCGCCGACTTCAAGGCGTTCATGAAGAACGACAAGCGGGTGACGAACGACCCGATGGAGGCCCACTACATCGGCTTCAATATGTGGGTGAAGGCGGTGGAGAAGGCGGGCACCACCGATCATACGGCGGTGATCGACGCCATGATCGGCGTGGCGCATCCGAACCTGACCGGCGATTACGCCACCATGATGCCGAACCACCACCTGACCAAGCCGGTGCTGATCGGCGAAGTGCAGGCGAACGGCCAGTTCAACGTGGTCTGGCAGACCTCCGGCCTCGTGGTCGCGCAGCCGTGGTCGCCCTATCTGCCGGAGTCGAAGAACCTGATCGGCGACTGGTTGCCGCCGATGTCGTGCGGCAACTATGACGTGGTGGCCGGCAAATGCCTCGGCAAGCGCAAGGCGTGAGCCCAGGCGTGTCGCTGCGGCGCCAGGGGGGCGGTTCGTCCCCCTGGCGTTGCCTGCCGGTCGTGCTGGCGCTGTTGCTGCTGTTCCTGCCGCGGGCCTTCGCCGCCGGCGACCCGTTCGCCGATCTGGCGTCCACCAATATCGACACCGTGGCCCGCGGCATCCGCGAACTCGCGGTCTCCGGCAGTCCGCGCGCCAAGCCGGTGATGGCGGCGCTGGAAGGCGGCAAACTCGTCGCCTGGCGCTGGCCGCGGCCGGATGCGCCGCTGTTCATTCGCACGTCGAACGGCTACGTCGATGCGCGCACCGGCGCGCCGGTGGCCGACCCGCCGATGCCGGTGAACCTGCGGCCGGTGATCCTGAACGACACGGTGCGCGGAGCGATCGAAACCGCCGCCGGCGTGCTCGACCTGTTTTCCCCGCAGGCCGCCAAGCGTCGCGCTGCGGCGGAGGCGCTGTTCCAGGCCGCCGATCCCGCCGCCCTGCCCACCATCCAGCGCGCGCTGGCGCACGAGAAGAACGCCGGCGTCGCCCGTGTGCTGCGCGAAGCGCGCGCCGCGGCGGAGCTGAAATCCACCACCGCCACCATCCCCGACCGGCTGACCGCGATCAAGGTGCTTGCCGCGCGGGAGGATCTGTCCAGTCGCAACCTGCTCGCGTCGCTGCAAGGCGAGCCGCCGGCGGTGGCCGCGGCGGCGACCGCGGCGATCGCGCAGATCGATCGGCAGTTGCAGATGTGGCAACTGGTGGAGGACGTCTATTACGGTATCTCGCTCGGCGCCGTGCTGCTGCTCGCCGCCACCGGACTTGCCATCACCTTCGGCGTGATGGGCGTCATCAACATGGCGCATGGCGAGATGGTGATGATCGGCGCCTACACGACCTTCGTCGTGCAGCAGGCGATCGCCTCCGCCGCCCCGGCGCTGAACGAATACGGGCTGCTGTTCTCGGTGCCGGCGGCGTTCCTGGTCGCCGGCGCGCTGGGGGTGGTGATCGAACGCACGTTGATCCGCTTCCTGTACGGCCGGCCGCTGGAGACCTTGCTGGCCACCTGGGGGCTCAGCCTCGTGCTGCAGCAGGCGGTGCGCAGCATCTTCGGCCCGACGAACCAGGACGTGTCCTCGCCCGATTGGATGAGCGGGTTCGTGAAGCTGGGCGGGCTGACCCTGACAGTGAACCGGCTCTGGATCATCCTGTTCGCGCTGCTGGTGCTGGCGGCGCTGATGGCGGTGCTGCGCTGGGGCGGGCTCGGACGGTCGATCCGCGCGGTGACGCAGAACCGGCGCATGGCCGCGGCGATGGGCATCCGCACGCCGTGGATCGACGCCATGACCTTCGGCCTGGGGTCGGGGATCGCCGGGATGGCCGGCGTGGCCTTGAGCCAGATCGACAACGTTTCGCCCAACCTCGGTCAGAACTACATCATCGACAGCTTCATCGTGGTGGTGGTCGGCGGTGTCGGCAATCTGTGGGGCACGTTGTTCGGCGCGATGATACTGGGTGTGGTCGACAAATTCGTCGAGCCCTTCGCCGGCGCGGTGCTGGGCAAGATCATCGTGCTGGTCCTGTTGATCCTGTTCATCCAGCGCAGGCCGCGCGGGCTGTTCCCGCTCAAGGGCCGCGCGGTGGAGGCGTAATGCGCGACGCCGTCATCACCCTGACCTGCGTGCTGGGCGGCGCGGCGCTGCTCGCGGTGCTGAACCTGGCGACGCCGGAGACCAGCGCGCTGCATGTGTCCAGCTTCGTGATCGGGCTCACCGGCAAATACCTGTGCTACGCGATCCTGGCCTTGGCGGTCGATCTGGTGTGGGGTTACGCGGGCATCCTGACGTTGGGGCATGCGGCGTTCTTCGCGTTGGGCGGCTACGCGATGGGCATGTACCTGATGCGGGAGATCGGGGCGCGCGGCGTCTATGCCAATCCGCTGCTGCCGGATTTCATGGTGTTCCTGGGCTGGAAGCACCTGCCCTGGTACTGGTTCGGGTTCGATCACATCGCCGTCGCGCTGGTCGCGGCGATGGTGGTGCCGGCGATATTGGCCGGTGTGTTCGGCTGGCTCACGTTCCGATCCCGTGTGTCGGGCGTCTATCTGTCGATCATCACCCAGGCGTTGACCTACGCGCTGATGCTGGCGTTCTTCCGCAACGAGATGGGGTTCGGCGGCAACAACGGGATGACCGACTTCAAGGACATCGCCGGTTTCCCGATCGGGCGGGACGGCACGACGGTCGGGCTGATGCTGGTGACCGCGGTGGTGCTGGCGGCGGCGTATCTGCTGTCGCGGGCGCTGGTGCGGTCGCGCTACGGCAAGGTGCTGATCGCGGTGCGCGACACCGAATCGCGCACCCGCTTCCTGGGCTACCGGCCGGAGCACTACAAGCTGGTCGTGTGGGTGATCTCCGCGGTGCTGGCCGGGATCGGCGGGGCGCTGTACGTGCCGCAGGTCGGCATCATCAACCCGTCCGAATTCGCGCCCGCCAATTCGATCGAGGCGGTGATCTGGGTCGCGGTCGGCGGGCGCGGCACGTTGTCGGGCGCGATCCTGGGCGCGGTGCTCGTGAACCTCGGCAAGACCTGGCTGACCGGCGCGTTGCCGGAGGTATGGCTGTTCGCGTTGGGCGGGCTGTTCATCGTCGTCACCCTGTTCCTGCCGCGCGGCTTGATCGGGCTGGCTGCACGCCGGCGCAAGCGCGACGAGCCGACGCCGACGGCGGTGGCGGCGGCGCGCGAGGTGACGGGATGATCGAGGGCTCGCTGCTGTATCTCGACGGCGTCACGGTGTCCTTCGACGGGTTCCGCGCGCTGAACGACCTGTCGCTGGTGCTGGAGCCGGGCGAGATGCGTGCGGTGATCGGCCCCAACGGCGCCGGCAAGACGACGATGATGGACGTGATCACCGGCAAGACCCGCCCCGACACCGGACGCGTGGTGTTCGGTTCCGACACCGATCTGACGAAACTGGACGAGCCGGCGATCGCCGAGCTTGGGATCGGGCGCAAGTTCCAGAAGCCGACCGTGTTCGAGCCGCTGTCGGTGTGGGACAACCTGCTGCTCGCGCTGGCCGGCGATCGCAGTCCGCGCTTTTCGCTGTGGGCGCGCGAGACGGCCGAAGAACGCGACCGGATCGAGGCGATCCTGGCGACCACCAAGCTTACTGAGCATCGTACCCGCCGCGCCGCCGATCTGTCGCACGGGCAGAAGCAATGGCTGGAGATCGGCATGTTGCTGGCGCAGGAGCCGCGCCTGCTGCTTGTCGACGAGCCGGTGGCCGGCATGACGGACGCCGAGACCGCGCAGACCGCCGATCTGTTGCGCGAGATCAACAAGACCCGCAGCGTGGTGGTGGTGGAGCACGACATGGCCTTCGTGCGCGCACTGGGGGTGAAGGTGACGGTGCTGCACGAGGGATCCGTGCTGTCGGAAGGTTCGATCGACCACGTGAGCGAGGATCCGCGCGTGATCGAAGTCTATCTGGGGCGCTAGATGCTGGAAGTGACCAACGTCGATCTGCACTACGGCGCCGCGATCGCGCTGCGCAACGTGTCGATCACCGCGGTGCCTGGCGCGGTGACCTGCCTGCTCGGCCGCAACGGCGTCGGCAAGACCAGCCTGCTGCGCGCGATCGTGGGGGCGCACCCGATCAGTGCGGGATCGATCCGCTGGGAAGGCCACGACATCACCCGCCTGCCGATCTACGAGCGCGCCCGCCGCGGCATCGCCTGGGTGCCGCAGGGGCGCGACATCTTCCCGCTGCTGACCGTGCGGGAGAATCTGGAGACCGGCTTCGCCGTGCTGCCGCGCGCGGAACGCCGGGTGCCGGACGAGATTTTCGACCTGTTCCCGGTGCTGAAGACCATGCTGCGCCGGCGCGGCGGGGATCTGTCGGGCGGCCAGCAGCAGCAGCTCGCGATCGCGCGCGCGCTGGTGATGCACCCCCGCCTGCTGGTGCTGGACGAACCCACCGAGGGCATCCAGCCCAGCATCATCAAGGACATCGGCCGCGTGATCTCCCTGTTGCGCGATCGCGGCGACATCGCCATCCTGCTGGTGGAGCAGTATTACGATTTCGCCCGCGAGCTGGCCCAGACCATCGTAGTGATGGACCGCGGCGACATCGTGCTGTCGGGCAACAGGGAGGCGCTGGACGAAGCCGATGTTCGACGCCGTCTCTCTGTCTGATGCGGAGCGGTCCGATGCCGCACCGACCCTGCAACGTGCCCGCGGCGCGCTGGATGTCGTTTTGCGCCGACGCGGTGCGGACACCGTGCTTGCCGGGCTGCGCCAGGAAGGCTGCCTGAAAGCGCGCTTCCCGCGCGGCGGGGCGCCCGGATGGCGCGACGTCGTGGTGCTGAACAGCTCGGGCGGCATCGCCGGCGGGGACCGGCTGACGTTGCATTTCCGGCTGCAAGCAGGGGCGCAGGTCTGCCTGGCGGCACAGGCGGCCGAGCGGTTCTACCGCGCGCTGCCCGACAGCCCGCCGGCGCATGTCGCGACCCGGATCGCGCTCGATCCCGGCGCGGCGGCGGAATGGTTGCCGCAGGAGGCGATCCTGTTCGACGGCGCCTGCCTCGATCGCCGGTTGGACGTGGAGATGGCTGACGACGGCTGGTTCCTCGGCGTGGAATCCCTGGTGTTCGGCCGCGCCGCGATGGGCGAGACCGTGCGCCACGGCAGCCTGCGCGACATGATCCGCATCCGCCGGGGCGGGCGGCTGCTGCTGCACGATGCGGTGCGGCTGGCCGGCGACATCGCGCAAGCGCTCGCGCGTCCGGCGATCGCGGCCGGCGCGCGCAGCGTCGCCACCATCGTCTATGTCGCGCCCGACGCCGAAGCGCGCCTGACGGACGTGCGCGCCGCGCTGGACGGCGCGGAGGCCGGCGCCAGCGCCTGGGACGGGATGTTGCTCGCCCGGATGCTCGCGCCCGAGTCCGCGACCTTGCGCCGGATGGTCACGGCGGCCTTGGCGGTGCTGCGCGGGGCGCGTAGCCTGCCGCGCGTGTGGCGCTGCTGAAAAGGGAAAATGCATGAACCTGACGCCGCGGGAGAAGGACAAGCTGCTGATCGCGATGGCTGCGATCGTCGCGCGCCGGCGGCTGGAACGCGGGGTGAAGCTGAACTACCCCGAAGCGGTGGCGCTGATCACCGATTTCGTGGTGGAAGGCGCGCGCGACGGCCGCAGCGTGGCGGATATGATGGAGGCCGGCGGCCTGGTGCTGACGCGGGACCAGGTGATGGAAGGGGTGGCGGAGATGATCCCGGACGTGCAGGTGGAGGCAACGTTCCCCGACGGCACCAAACTGGTGACCGTGCACGAGCCGATCCGATGACTCCCCCTCCCCCTGCGGGAGGGGGTCGGGGGGCGGGGGCAAACCGCGAGAACGCGCGTCAGTGTCCGCCGCCAGCCGAACCGTCAGGGCCCCGTGACCACCTGCCGAATGTGTTGCAGCACCCCGTCCAAATTCCCGCCCACGTCATCGCCCCAGAACCGCAGCACACGCAAGCCTTGCGCGCGCATCCAGCGATCCCGGGCGGCGTCGGCGGCGGGATCCGTGTGCGTGGCCCCGTCGATCTCCACCACCAGGCGGGCCGAGGGGCAGAAGAAATCCGCGATATATGGCCCGATCGGCGCCTGGCGGCGGAATTTCAGCCCGCTGATCTGCCTGGTGCGCAGTGCGCGCCACAGCATCGCTTCCCCGCGCGTGGATTCGCGGCGCATGGTGCGAGCATGGTGCAGGAGATCGGGGCGCGTGCCCCCTCCCCCCGGCCCCCTCCCGCAAGGGGAGGGGGGGCGGGGCGTGCGATCTTGTTCCATTCGGCCATCCTGCCTGGGGTCGGTGAAGAAAGAACCAAGGCGTCACGGCGAGGAACCGCATCATGATCCCCGGCGAAATCCTCCCCGCCCCCGGCGAGATCGACCTCAACCCCGGTCTCCCCCGCACCACGCTCACCGTCGCCAACACCGGCGACCGGCCGATCCAGGTCGGCAGCCACTACCATTTCGCCGAAGCGAACCCCGCGCTCACGTTCGACCGTGCCGCGGCGCGCGGCCAGCGGCTCGATATCCCTGCCGGCACAGCGGTCCGTTTCGAACCTGGCCAGACCCGCGACATCACCCTGATCCCCTATCGCGGCGCCCGCATCGTTGCCGGCTTTCGTGGCGCCGTCATGGGAGCCCTGTAATGGCCCGTCTCCCTCGCGCAGCGTATGCCGACATGTTCGGCCCCACCACCGGCGATCGCGTGCGCCTCGCCGACACCGATCTGTTCGTCGAAGTCGAACGCGACTTCACCACCTACGGCGAGGAAGTGAAATTCGGCGGCGGCAAGGTGATCCGCGACGGCATGGGCCAGTCGCAGGCCTCGCAGGCGGAGGGCGCGGTCGATACCGTCATCACCAACGCGCTCATCATCGACCACTGGGGCATCGTGAAGGCCGATGTCGGGCTCAGCAACGGCCGCATTGCCGCCATCGGCAAGGCGGGCAATCCCGACGTCCAGCCCGATGTGACGATCATCATCGGCCCGGGGACAGAAATCATCGCCGGCGAGGGCAAGATCCTCACCGCCGGCGGCATCGACGCGCATATCCATTTCATCTGTCCGCAATTGATCGAGGAAGCGCTCGCCTCCGGCGTCACCACCCTGGTCGGCGGCGGCACCGGGCCGGCCACCGGCACCGCGGCGACCACCTGCACGCCCGGCCCGTTCCACCTCGCGCGCATGTTGCAAGCCGCGGAAGGCCTGCCGGTGAACATCGCGCTCGCCGGCAAGGGCAACGCCTCCCGCCCCGCGGCACTCGAAGAAATGCTGCGCGCCGGCGCCTCCGCGCTGAAACTGCACGAGGACTGGGGCACCACCCCGGCCGCCATCGACTGCTGCCTCGCGGTCGCGGATCGTTACGATGTCCAGGTGATGATCCACACCGACACCTTGAACGAATCGGGCTTCGTCGAGGACACCATCGCCGCCTTCGCCGGGCGCACCATCCACGCCTTCCATACCGAGGGCGCCGGCGGCGGCCACGCCCCCGACATCATCAAGGTCGCCGGCCTGCCCAACGTCCTGCCCAGCTCCACCAACCCGACGCGGCCCTACACGGCGAACACGCTCGACGAGCATCTGGACATGCTCATGGTCTGCCACCACCTGGATCCGAACATCCCCGAAGACGTCGCCTTCGCCGAAAGCCGCATCCGCCGCGAAACGATCGCCGCGGAGGACATCCTGCACGACCTCGGCGCGCTGTCCATGATCTCGTCGGACAGCCAGGCCATGGGCCGGGTGGGCGAAGTGATCCTGCGCACCTGGCAGACCGCGCACAAGATGAAGCAGCAGCGCGGCACCCTGCCGGGCGATCCGGACCGGCACGACAACGTCCGGGTGAAGCGCTACATCGCCAAATACACGATCAATCCGGCGATCGCGCAGGGCCTCGCGCGCGAGATCGGATCGATCGAAATCGGCAAGCTCGCCGACCTGGTCCTGTGGTCGCCGGCGTTCTTCGGCGTGAAACCCGATCTGGTGCTGAAAGGCGGCAGCATCATGATGGCGGCGATGGGCGATCCCAACGCGTCGATCCCGACGCCGCAGCCGGTGCACTACCGCCCGATGTTCGCCGCCTTCGGCCGGGCGATGAGCGAAAGCTGCCTCACCTTCGTCTCCGCCGCCGCGCTGGACGCCGACATCGGTCGCACGCTCGGCCTCACCCGGCGCCTCGTCGCGGTCGCCGACACGCGCGGCGGCATCGGCAAGCGCTCGATGATCCACAACGACGCCACCCCCCATATCGAGGTCGATCCGGAAACCTACGAGGTGCGCGCCGACGGCGTGCTGCTGACGTGCGAACCCGCCACGGTGCTGCCGATGGCGCAGCGCTACTTCCTGTTCTGATGCGCGCGCTGCGCGTCCTGCGGGCCGGCGGCTGGGACCCTGTTCGGGAAGTCGACTGCGTGCGGCTCGATTTCGATCTGCGCCACCGGCGCCGGATCACCCTGCATACCGAAGCCGGCGCGCATCTGCTGCTCGACCTGCCGCAGACCGTGCATCTGCGCGACGGCGAGGGGCTGGAATGCGAGGACGGCGCCATCGTGCGCGTGCACGCCCACCCCGAACCGCTGCTGGAACTCACTGCCGTCGATGCCGCCGAACTGGCCCGCCTTGCGTGGCACCTCGGCAACCGGCACCTGCCGGTGCAGGTGCTGCACGGGGCGTTGCGCATCCGTGACGATCACGTGATCGCCGGAATGATCGAGGCGCTGGGCGGGACGGTGCGCCACATCGCGGCGGCGTTCGATCCCGAACCGGGAGCGTATGCCGCGGAACCGGGCCGGCATCACCACCATGACGATGCCTAGCGGGTTGGACCACGCCTCCCTGCTGTGCCTGCTCGCCTGGCTGTCCCCCGGCTTCCCGACCGGTGCCTTCGCCTGCTCGCACGGCCTTGAATGGGCCGTCGAATCCGGCGACATCGCGAACGAAACCGATCTGCAGACCTGGCTCGAAGACATCCTTGCCCACGGCGCCGGACGTACCGACGCCATTCTGCTGCGCCATGCCCACCGCGCCGCACACGACCCCGCCGCGCTTGCCGCCCTCGCCGAGCTTGCCCGCGCCGCCGCGCCCGCCCGCGAACGCCGCAACGAAACCACCGACCTCGGCACCGCCTTCGCCGCCGCGGCCGCCCCGTGGTCGCCCCCGCCGCTGCCCCCGGCGCCGCCGTATCCGATCGCGCTCGGCGCGCTGTCTGGCGCGCACGGCATCGATGAGGATGCAACGGTCGCCGCTGCGGCGCAGGCCTTTGCCGCCAACCTGATCTCCGCGGCCGTGCGCCTGGTGCCGCTCGGCCAATCCGCCGGGCTGCGCGTGCTCGCCGCGCTGGAGCCCGCGATCCGCCACGTCACCGACACGACGCGCGCCGCCACGCCGGACGACATCGGCGCCAGCGCCTTCCGCTCCGATCTTGCCGCGATGCGGCATGAAACCCAGTACACCAGGTTGTTCCGAACATGATCCATCCCAACGGCCCGCTCCGGATCGGCATCGGCGGCCCCGTCGGCTCCGGCAAGACGGCGCTGATGGACGCGCTGTGCAAGCAGTTCCGCGACCGCTACGACATCGCCGCCATCACCAACGATATCTACACGAAGGAGGACGCGGAGTTCCTGACCCGCGCCGGCTCGCTGCCGCCCGAACGCATCCTGGGCATCGAGACCGGCGGCTGCCCGCACACTGCGATCCGCGAAGACGCCTCGATCAACCTCGCCGGCGTCGCCGACCTGTCGCGGCGCTTTCCCGCGCTCGATCTGATCCTGATCGAAAGCGGCGGCGACAATCTGGCCGCCACCTTCAGCCCGGAACTGGCGGACCTGACGATCTACGTCATCGACGTCTCCGCCGGCGACAAGATCCCGCGCAAGGGTGGCCCGGGCATCACCCGCAGCGACCTGCTGGTGATCAACAAGATCGACCTCGCGCCGCATGTCGGCGCCAGCCTGGACGTGATGGACCGGGACGCGAAACGCATGCGCGGCGACCGCCCGTTCGTGTTCGCCAACGTCCGTGCCGGCCAAGGCGTGGCCGAGATCGCCGGCTTCGTCGTCGCCGCCGGCGGTCTTACTCCGCCGCCTCCGGCAGAGTGAAGGAAAACACCGTCCCGCCGTCCGGGTTCGGACGAACCGACAGCCGGCCGCCATGCGCTTCCACGATGCCGCGGCAGATCGAAAGCCCGATCCCCATGCCCTCGGGCTTGGTGGTGACGAAGGGCTGGAACAACTGCGCCGCCACCTCCGCCGACAGGCCCGTGCCGCTGTCGGCGACGTCGATGCGCACCAGCCCGTCCTGGCGCGCCGCCGACAGAACCAGCTCCCGCCGCGCGCCGTCGGCCATCGCCTCGATCGCATTGCGGATCAGATTGAGCAGCACCTGCTGCACCTGCACCCGATCGGCCAGCACCGCGGGCAGGTCGGGCGGCAGGTCGAGGTGCACGCGCACCGCAGCGGCGCGGGCGCCGACCAGCGCCAGGGCGCAGGCTTCCTCGACCAGCGGCGCCAGCGGTTCCGATTGCGGGGCGACCTCGCCGCCGGCGACGAAGCGGCGCAGCGCCCGGATGATCTCGCCGGCCCGCTGGGTCTGCGCGCGCGCCTGCGTCACCGCCGCGCGCACCCGGTCCGGCTGCGCCGGCGTTCCCGCCAGCAGCCGATCGGCGGCGGCAAGGTAGCTGGCGACGGCGGTGAGCGGCTGGTTCAGCTCATGCGCCAGGGCGGCGGCCATCTGGCCCATCGCGCGCAGCCTGGTGACCTGCTCCAGGCGCTGCTGCAGCTCCTGCATGCGCGCCCGGCTCGCCTGCGTCTCGGTTAGGTCGCGGATGAAGCCGGTAAAGACGGTGCGCCGGCCGACTTTCGCCTCGCCGACCGCGAGTTCCATCGGGAAGGTGCTGCCGTCCTTGTGCAGGCCCACCACCACCCGGCCGATGCCGATGATGCGGCGCTCACCCGTCGCGTGGTAGCGGGCGAGGTAGTCGTCGTGCTGCTCGCGGTAGGGCGAGGGCATCAGCACGCTCACGTTGCGCCCGAGCAGTTCGGCCTCGGTCCAGCCGAACTGGCGTTCGGCGGCGCGCGAGAACTGCTCGATCCGCCCGGCGTCGTCGATGACGACCATCGCATCCGGCACGGTATCAAGGATCGAGTGCAGCAGGCTCGCCCGTTCCAGCGCGGCGGCGGCGTTCGGCCGGCGCCGGCTCATCCGGCGGCCTGAACCAGCCGCACGAGATCGGGCAGGCTCTGCACGCCGAGTTTTTCCATGACCCGGCCGCGGTGCACCTCGATCGTGCGCGGGCTGGCGCCGAGGGTCTGGGCGATCACCTTGGTCGGGTGGCCGGCCACCAGCCCGGCCAGGACCTCGTGTTCCCGCGGCGTCAGGCTCGCGAGCAGCGCCCCGGCCGCGGCGGCCGTCGCCGCCGTTTCGCGCCGCTGCCGCTGCGCCGCCATCGCCTGGCCCACGGCGGCGAGCAATTGGTCTTCGGTGAACGGTTTCTGCAGGAAATCGACCGCGCCGGCCTTCATGGCCTGCACCACGAGCGGCACGTCCCCGTGCCCGGTCATCAAGACGACGCTGACATGCAGGCCAAGTTCGCCCAGCCGGCGTTGCAGCCCGAGCCCGTCGAGCCCCGGCATCCGCACATCCGTCAGCACGCAGCCCGGGGCGAGCGTGCCGGCGCCGGCCAGCAGGTGTTCGGCCGAAGCATGCACCTGCACCGCGAACCCGGCCGCATCGAGCAGGCACGCGAGCGAGTCCCGCACGGCGGCATCGTCGTCGACGACATGCACCACGCCGCCGGCGGGCGCCGCGTTCCCGGCGGGTGCGGGTTCGGCCGGTGCGGGCTCGAGCTGTACGGAATTATCCGTACGCAACGCCCCGAATTCCGCCGCCATCTCCGGCTGGCTAGAGAGGGGGACGGAAAACGCAAGCGGGCCAGGAGAGTTGGATGTCTGCTTCATCGCTGACGACAGGGACCAATCATCATGCCGGCGCTGCCTTTCCGGGTCTGATGGTCCGGGACCCGGATCCGACCGGATCGGCCGCATGCGGTCCGGTGGCGGACCCGCTGGCGACCCTGCCAGCCCACGCGATGGCGGTAAACATCGAAAAAGAGCAGACCATCTATGCCGAGGGCAGCCCCGCCGAGTTCTGCTACCGGATTGTCTGCGGCTGCGTCCGCATGGTCAAGCTGATGGAAGACGGCCGGCGCCAGGTGCTGGAGTTCCTGCTGCCTGGCGACCTGCTGGGCTTCGACGCGCTCGGCACCTATGACCTCAGCGCCGAGGCGGTCAGCCCCGTGGTGCTGCACCGGTATCGTCGCAGCGTGGTGGAACACCTGGCCGACGGCGACCCGGCGATCGCCCGTCGCCTGCGCGTGCTGAGCGCGGCCGGGCTGCGCTCCGCCTGGGAGCGGATGATGCTGCTCGGGCGCAAGACCGCGGTGGAGCGGATCGCGAGTTTCCTGCTGGAGATGACGGCGCGGATGCCGTCGGGCGGACGCGGCGGCGTGCTGCTGCCGATGGGCCGGCTCGACATCGCCGACCACCTGGGCCTGACCATGGAGACGGTCTGCCGGGTGCTGAGCAGCCTGCGCCAGGAGGGGACGATCGGCATGGACCGGTCGGTGAACGGGCCGCAGGTGACGATCCGCGATCCCGCGGGGCTCCAGGCGCTGGCCTGCGCGGCCCGGCACTGAGAGTTCGAGAAAGAATGCCCGTCAGCCGCCGAAATCGCCCGAAAATCGGAGCGATCCCAACGGGCGTTCTTTCACGAGTTCGATTGCTTTTCACGCACTGAACCCTGGGCGGGCCCGGAAGGCGCCCGGCTGGCGGCGGGCGCTCCGGGTCCCCACGGTCACGACCCGGTCGGGATCGTCACATCGGCCGCGGCCGCGCGACGTCGGCGCGCGCCCAGGAAACTCTCCCGCCCTTCTTCCGCGCGCAGCAGCCGCCCCCGTACCTGCATCAGGTCCTTGCGCGCGACGAGGCCGGCCAGGGTGCCGTCCGCGGCCAGGATCACTGCCCGGCCCACGTCCCGGTCCACCATGCGCGTGGCCAAGGCGAGCACCGTCTCGTCGGCGCGCCCGACCACCGGGGCACGGCCGGCGAGCGCGTCGCCCAACGCCACGCCGGCACGTTCCGGCGTGGTCATGGCCTGGAGCGCGTCGGCCCGCGTGGCCAGTGCGATCGGCCGGCCCGCCGCGTCCAGCACGGGATAGGCCTGGTGGCGCCGTTCCTCGGCGGTGAAGAACGCGGCCATCTCGCCCAGGGTCATGGCCGTCGGCAGGGTTTCCACGTCGCGGACCATGACCTCGCCCACGCTCACGAGCGCGAACGGGTCCACCGCATATTCGGTCATGATCGCGCGGCCGCGGCGGGCGATCTTCTCGGTCAGGATCGACCGCCGCATGGTCAGCACCGTGAACGCGAAACCGGCACCGCAGGCGGTCATCAGCGGGACGCTCAGGCCGCCGTCGCCGGTGAGTTCAACGGCGAACATCATCGCGGTGAGGGGGATGCGCATCGTCCCACCCATGGTCGCCGCCATCCCGATCAGGGCCCAATCGCCCACCGATCCGTGCGGCAGGACGGCCCCGAACAGCGCGCCCACGCAACTCCCCATGATGAGCAGCGGCGCGACGACGCCGCCCGAGGTGCCCGAGGCGAGCGCGATCGCCCAGATCACGGCCTTCACGACCAGCAGCCGCACCGTCCACCCGACCGCCGCATGGCCGGCCAGCAGGGCGGCGATCGTGACATAGCCGACGCCCAGTGCCTGCGGGTCGATCAGTCCGCCCACGCCCACCACCAGCCCGCCGATCAGCGGCCACCACATCCAATGGATCGGCAGCCGGTGGAACACATCCTCCGCCCCGTAGACCAGGGCGGTGAGCAGGGCCGAGAGCGCGCCGCAGGCAAGCCCGAGGGCGAGGCTCTCGACCAGCACCCGCACGTCGAGCGGCAGCACGCCGTGGTGCGGGAACAGCGCGCCCACCGGCAGCACGACGCCGCGCGCCACCGCCGCCGTCATGCACGCAACCAGCACCGGGATGAAGCTGCGCGGCTTCCATTCGAACAGCAGCAGCTCGACCGCGAGCAGCACCGCGGCGATCGGCGTGTTGAAGATCGCGGTCATCCCGGCCGCGGCGCCGGCGACCAGCAGGGTCTTCCGCTCCGGCGATGTCAGATGGAAGAGCTGCGCGAACAGCGAGCCGAGTGCGCCGCCGGTCATGATGATCGGGCCTTCGGCGCCGAACGGACCGCCGGTGCCGATGGCGATGGCCGAGGAGAGGGGCTTCAGGATCGCGACCTTCGCCTCGATCCGGCTTTCGCCGATCAGGATCGCTTCCAGCGCCTCGGGGATGCCGTGGCCGCGGATCTTGTCGGAGCCGAAGCGGGCCATCAGTCCGACGAGGAAGGAGCCGGCCACCGGCACCAGGATCGACCACGCGCCCAGCCGGGCGAGCGAGATCAGGATGCCGTGGCTTGTCGACAAGGTGCCGTAGTAGGCGAGCCCGGTGACCAGCGCGATCAGCCGCAGCAGCACCCAGGCGGCGGCCACGCCGCCGAGCCCCACCACCACCGCCATCGTCGCCAGCAGCAGGACCCGGGGGCGGGTGGTGAAGTCGCCGATCGCCGTCGTTCCGGCGCGCGGCGGGGGCTCGCCCTGCATGGCGTGGTCCTTTCCGGGAGGTTTGCGGGTGGGGTGGCCAGATATATCGTGCCACGACATTTCTGCCAATCCCGCGTCCCACGAACGACCGGAGCGGCCCCGCGTCGTGTCCCCCCAGATCCGCGGTTGCGGTGCACCGCGCGACGACGGAAGATACGCTCGCCGCAGGCGGGTCTGGAGAAAGAGAGCCGATGGAGGTTCGCAAGGAGCATCAGATCCATTTCTGGTACATCGTTGCCGCCCTGCTCGCGGTGATCCTGATCCAGAACCTGATCGCGCTCGCCCCCAACACGGAAATTCCGTACAGCACGTTCCAGGACCTGCTGGCCCGCCACGAAGTGAAGGACCTCGTGATCGGCGATCACGAGATCACCGGCACCTACCAGCACCCGCCCGCCGGCAAGCCCGACCGGTTCAGCACCTTCCGGGTCGATCCGCGCCTGGCCGGGGAGCTGGCGAAATCGGGCGCGACCTATTCCGGCGCGCCCGGCCCCGGACCGCTCGCGACCCTGCTCGCCTGGGTGGTGCCCGCGGCCGGCTTCGTGCTGCTGTGGATGTTCCTGATCCGCCCGATGGCCGGCGGCGCCGGCGGGCTGATGAGCGTGGGCCAGAGCAAGGCGCGCATCTATGTCGAGAACGACGTCAAGACGACGTTCGCCGATGTCGCCGGCGTCGATGAGGCGAAAGACGAGCTGAAGGAGATCGTGACGTTCCTCAAGGACCCGGAGCGTTACGGCCGGCTCGGCGCGCATATCCCGCGCGGCATCCTGCTGGTCGGCCCGCCCGGCACCGGCAAGACCCTGCTGGCGCGCGCGGTGGCGGGCGAGGCGGCAGTGCCGTTCTTCTCCATCTCCGGCTCCGAATTCGTCGAGATGTTCGTGGGCGTGGGCGCGGCAAGGGTGCGCGACCTGTTCGCCAAGGCGCGCGAGCAGGCGCCGGCGATCGTCTTCATCGACGAGCTGGACGCGCTCGGGCGCATGCGCAGCGGCAGCGCGATGCAGGGCGGCAACGATGAGAAGGAGCAGACCCTGAACCAGTTGCTCGCCGAGCTGGACGGGTTCGACCCCTCCAGCGGCGTCGTGCTGCTGGGGGCGACCAACCGGCCGGAGATTCTCGATCCGGCGCTGCTGCGCGCCGGGCGGTTCGACCGCCAGGTGCTGGTCGATCGGCCGGACCGGGCCGGTCGGGTGCAGATCCTGGGTGTGCACCTGAAGAAGATCCGCCTCGCCGTCGGCGTGGACGTGGGCGAGATCGCGGCGATGACCCCGGGCTTCACCGGCGCCGACCTCGCCGGGCTGGTCAACGAGGCCGCGCTGCTGGCGACGCGGCGCGACGGCACCGAGGTGACCCTGGAGGATTTCAACCAGGCGATCGAACGGGTGATCGCCGGGCTGGAGAAGCGCTCCCGCCTGCTCAACAAGCACGAGCGGGAGGTGGTGGCGCATCACGAACTCGGCCACGCGCTGGTGGCGATGGCCTTGCCGGGGGTCGATCCGGTGCAGAAAATCTCCATCATCCCGCGCGGCGTCGGCGCGTTGGGCTACACGATCCAGCGCCCGCTGGAGGACCGGTTCCTGATGACCCGCACCGAGCTCGTGAACCGCATGGCGGTGCTGCTCGGCGGGCGGGCGGCGGAGAGCGTGATCTTCGACGAGATCTCCACCGGCGCGGAGGACGATCTGGTGAAGGCGACCGACATCGCCCGCGGCATGGTGGCCCGCTTCGGGATGGATTCCGGCCTCGGTCAGGTGGCCTACGAGGCGCAGCGCCAGCAGTTCCTGCAATCCCCGGGCGGCATGGCGTGGGAGCCGCGGCGCTACAGCGACGTGACCGCGGCGGCGATCGACCTCGCGGTGAAGACGCTGATCGAGCGCGCCTTCCTGCTGGCCCGCGCGGTGCTGGAGGCGAACCTTCCGCTGCTCCGCCAGGGCGCGGCGACCTTGCTCGCGCACGAGACCCTGGCCGGCCCGGACCTCGACGCCCTGACCCGCGCGGTGCACGCCCCGCTCGCGCCTGCCGCCTTGCCGCACCCCGTCTGAAAGGGAGACCGCGCCCATGCAAGCCCGCGACATCATGACGCCCGACGTGATCACCGTGCGCCCCGACACGCCGCTGTCCGAGCTGGTGCAGATCATGCTGCGGCACGGGATCACCGCGGTGCCGGTGGTCGATGGCGACAGCGTGGTCGGGATCGTCAGCGAGGGGGACCTGCTGCGCCGCCCGGAGCTCGGCACCATCCCGGTCCGCCCGCGCTGGCTGCTGATGCTCGGCTTCCCGGACCGGGCGGCAGACACCTACACCCGGACCCACGGCCGCACTGCCGGCGAGGTCATGAGCGCGCCCGTGATGACCGTGGCGGAGGACGCGGCGGTGGAGGACGTGGCGGCGCTGATGGAACGGCATCGGGTCAAGCGGTTGCCGGTGCTGCGCGGCGGCCGGCTGGTGGGCATCGTGGCCCGCGCCGACCTGCTGCGGGCGCTGGCGCTGCGGCTTGGGCCGCCGGTGGGCGGCGACGACCGGCGGATCCGGGACGCGCTGCTGGCGGAGCTGCGCGCCCAGCCCTGGGCGCCGTCGCCGGGCGAGATCGCCGTGCTGGTGCGCGACGGGGTCGTGCGCCTGTCGGGCAGCGCCCGCTCGGCGGCCCAGCGCCAGGCGGTGGTCGCGGCGGCGGAGAGTACGCCGGGGGTGCGGGCGGTGGAGGACGAGATGTCGATCCGCCATGACCCCGACCCGATGGATCGGCCGGGCTGGCTGCGCGACCCGCCGCCGTAACGCTGCCGTCGCCCGCGCGACGGTTCGTTTTCCGCGCCTGCCCCAGGGGTCCGCTGTCAGCGCCCCGCTTCGGGGCGGTGGCTGAATCGGCCCACGAAAACAAGCTTGTGCTCCGCCCCATGCGGGATCACCTGTTGGTGTCGGAGCAGCAGCGCTCGGTTGGAACGCATTGCCGCCGCGCAGGCCTTGCCCCAAGTTGGGCGCATGACAAACCCTGATGTCGTCGTGATCGGCGCCGGCCTCGCCGGGCTCGGTGCCGCGACGGCGCTGCGCCAGGCGGGCGTGCGCGCCGTCGTCCTGGAAGCCGCCGGCCGGATCGGCGGGCGTGCCCATACCGTCCACCCGCCCGAGCTGGACGGCGCCTGGTTCGACCTCGGCGCCATCTGGTTCCACAACGCGGAGGCGAACCCGCTGGTCCCGCTCGCCGAGGCCGCCGGCGCGACCCTGCTGCGCTCCGACCGGCTGCGCCAGGAACGCGTCTTCGTCGGATCGCGCCCCGCCACCGACGCCGAGCTGGAAGACTACGCCGCCGCCTGGGACCGCTACGCGGCGGCGGCCGAGGCGCTGCTGGCGCCCGACCAGGCCGACCCGCCGCTTTCGGCCGTCGCGCAGCGTCTGGCCGACGACCCTTGGGCGCGCACGATCGAGACCTGGGAAGGCCCGGTGATCTGCGCCGTGGACGCCGATCGGTTCAGCCTGCGCGACTGGCACCGCAACCAGCTGTCCGGCAGCAACCTGCTGCCCGAGGGCGGTATCGGCGCCTTCGTCGCCCGCCACCTGGGCGCCGGGCTCGACATCAGGCTGCATACCCCGGTCACCCGCATTGCCTGGGATCGGGCCGGCGGCGGGGTCGCGGTGGAGACGCCGGTCGGCACCGTGCAGGCGAGGGCGGCGATCGTGACCGTGTCCACCGGGGTGCTCGCCGCAGGGGCGATCGGGTTCGACCCGGCGCTGCCGGGGACGGTCGCCGAGGACATCGCCGCGCTGCCGATGGGGCTCGCCGTGAAGGTGGTGCTGCGCGCGACCGGGACGGACCGGCTGGACCTGCCGGGGCATTGTTCGCTCGATCACCAGGTCGGGCGGAGCGGGGAGAAGTTCATGGCATTCCAGTGCTGGCCGTTCGGGCGCGACTACGTGCAGGGCTGGATCGGCGGCTCCCCGGCGTGGGAGCTGGCGCGGGCAGGGGAGGCGGCAGCGGTGGATTTCGCGTTGGGCGAACTGCGGCGGATGTTCGGCGGCCGGGTCGATCGGCTGTTCGCCGGCGGGGCGCGGCTGGTTTCGCACTGGGACGCTGATCCGCTGATCCGCGGGGCCTATTCCTACGTGGTGCCGGGGCGGGCCGACGCGCGCGCGCGGCTGGGGGCGCCGCTGGCCGGCGGGCGACTGAGCTTCGCCGGGGAGGCCTGCCACGACGGGCTGGCTGGCACCCTCGCCGGCGCCTGGCTCAGCGGCCAGGCTGCCGCGGGCCACGCGCTGCTTGCGGTGCGGGCATGAGCGGGCTGCTGTTCTGGCGCGGGAAGCGCATCCCGGTGATCGAGCTGCACGGGATGATCGCGCCCCGGATGGGCCAGGTGAACCTGCGCGCGATGGGGCCGCTGATCGACAAGGCATTCGCCGCCGCGCACGGCGGGCCGGTGATCCTGGATATCGACAGCCCGGGCGGCTCGCCGGTGCAGTCCGATCTGATCGCGACCCGGATCCGCCGGCGGGCCGAGAAGGCGAAGATCGACGTGCATGCGGTGATCGGCGATGTGGGCGCCTCGGGCGGCTACTGGATCGCCTGCGCGGCGGACCGCATCCATGCCAATCCGATGAGCATCGTGGGCTCGATCGGCGTGCGCGGCGGCGGGTTCGGGTTTCCCGAGCTGCTCGCGCGGCTCGGGGTGGAGCGGCGGCTTTATACGGCGGGGGCGCACAAGGCGCGGCTCGATCCGTTCCTGCCGGAACAGGCCGAGGACGTGGCGTTCACACAAACCTTGCTGGACGCGCTCCACGCGCGGTTCAAGGGCTGGGTGCGGGAGCGGCGGGCGGGGCGGCTGCCGGCCGACGATGCGGCGCTGCTCGACGGTAGCTTCATGCTGGGCGAGCAGGCGGTGGCGGTGGGGCTGATCGACGGGCTCGCGGATGTGGACGGGCTGGTGCGGGAGCTGGGCGGGGAGAAGGCGCGGGCGCGGGTGTTCCGGCCTCGCCCGCCCGGGCTGCTGCGGCGGGTGCCTCGGCTGGCGGTGGAGGCGGTGGTGGATGCGGTGGGGGAGGCGGCGGGGCGGGCAAGGCTGCTGCCGTAGGGGGGAGTGCCGCGGCCGTCGTTGAATTTTCGTTTCGTCCTATTACAAGACCGGGTGGCCCCCTCCAGCTGAAACACCGTCTTCTCCCCTCCCCTTGCGGGAGGGGCCGGGGGAGGGGGCACACCGCACGGAACCCGATCCGGCCCGTCGCGAACCCCGCGAGGCAGGTTTCCATTCTGCGGAACTGTCGTGACAGATGGATTCCGTTCGGTGGGGCTCCGGTCTATGGTACCGAAGGAGGCTGAGCAGGCCGAGATGACGCACCCCGTGCAGATCAATCCCCGGATGCTGTCCTGGGCCAGGGAGACCGCCGGGCTGTCCGTCGCGGAGGCCGCCGCGATGCTCGGCCTGAAGACCACCGCGAAGGTCAGCGCGGAGGAGAAGCTCCGCCAGGTCGAGGCCGGGGCCCGGGCCGTCAGCCACGGCCTGCTGGAAAAAGCCGTGGCCGCCTACCGCCGCCCCCTGATCGCGTTCTATCTGCCGCAACCTCCCGCCCGCGGCGACCGCGGCGAGGATTTCCGCACCGTCAGCGGCGCGGTATCCCCGCGCGACGAAGCGCTGCTCGACGCGCTGCTCCGCGACGTGCGCGCCCGCCAGCAGATGCTGCGCGAGGTGGTGGCCGACGACGAGGACGCGCGCGCGCTGCCCTTCGTCGCCTCAGCCCGCGTGGACGAGGGCGCGACGCACGTGGCGGCGTGCATCCGCGCGACGCTTGGCGTTTCCGTCGCCGACCAGCGGCGGGCGAAGGATTCCGCCGGGTTGTTTTGCCGCCTGCGGGCGGCAGCCGAACGGGCAGGAGTTTTCGTGCTGCTGGTCGGCGACCTCGGGTCTCATCATTCCGATATCGGGGAGGACGTGTTCCGCGGCTTCGCGCTCGCCGACGATCTGGCACCGTTCGTGGTCATCAACGACAACGATGCGGTCCCGGCGCGCGCGTTCACCCTGGTGCATGAGCTTGCCCATATCTGGATCGGCGCGACCGGGGTCAGCGGCCCGCTGCGCGGGGTGCCGGAGAATGCGGTCGAGCGATTCTGTAACGAGGTCGCGGGCGAATTCCTGCTGCCCGCCGATGCGGTGGCCGGGCTTGCTGCGGCCCGTGGGGCGGATGTCGCGCGCGCTGGCGCTGACGGACGAGGTCGCCCGCGCCTGGAAGGTGTCCCAAGGTGTCGTCACCTATCGTCTGCTCGCGAACGGGTGGCTTTCCGAGGCGGTCGGCGGGGCGCTGTTCCGTATGTTTGCCGAGCGATGGCGGATGGCGCGCCAGCAGGCCCGACACACCAGGGGGCCGGACGAGACCGGGCCTGGCTACTCCATCGTTCGACGCTCTCGGCTGGGCGCGGGGTTGCTCGACATCGTGCGCCGGGCGCTCCAGGCCGACACGCTGACCCATACCAAGGCCGCCCGTATCCTGGGCGTGACCCCTACCGCAGTGGACCGGCTGCTGGCCGAACGCCAACGCGCCGCATGACGCTCTAAACGCCTCTGCCCGCCGGCCACCCCCGCCCGGGGCCAGTCCCCCGGGTCAGACGTGCGTGCCGAAGACCGCGCCGATCCCGGCCGTGATCGCCATCGCGAGCGCGCCCCAGAAGGTGACCCGGATCGCCGCCTTCAGCATGCCGGCGCCGCCCGCCTTGGCCCCGACGACACCGAGCACCGTCAACGACACCAGCGATCCGACCGCGACCGTCCAGGGCACGAAGCCGGTTGGCGTCGCGAGCGCCATGCCCAGCGGAAGGGCCGCCCCGACCGCGAAGGCGGCCGCCGACGCCAGCGCCGCCTGGATCGGCCGTGCCGCGGTCGCGGCCGATATGCCGAGCTCGTCGCGGGAATGGGCGCCGAGCGCGTCGTGCGCCATGAGCTGCTCGGCAACCTGGCGCGCGAGCGTCGCGTCCAGACCGCGTTTGACGTAGATCCCGGCAAGCTCTCTCTGCTCACCGTCGGGATTGGTGCTCAGCTCCGTGCGTTCGCGCGCGATATCCGCCCGCTCGGAATCCGCTTGCGAGCTGACCGAAACATATTCGCCGGCCGCCATCGACATCGCGCCCGCGACCAGCCCCGAAACGCCGGCCACCAGGATGCTGGCGCGGGTGCCGTGCGCGGTCGCAACCCCGATGATCAGGCTGGCGGTCGAAAGGATGCCGTCGTTGGCGCCCAGCACCGCGGCCCGGAGCCAGCCCAGACGCTCCACGACGTGGTGTTCGGCATGTCGTGGGGAGCGGGCCATTCTTGCGTCCTGTGTCGGTGGCAGGTGTTCTCGAAAAGACGATGGTGGATGATTTCGTTTCGCGCGACGAACTGCTCCCCTTCAGCGCCGCGCCGACACCTCGGGCGTCCCACCCCGCAGCCCCGTCACGATCGCACCCGCCAGCGCGTGGGCCACGCAGGCATAGCCGCGATCGTTGTGGTGCAGCGAGTCAACCGCAATGAACAGCCCCGGCGGATCCCCCGCCCGCGCCCAACCGCGCATCAGCCGGTCGCGCGAAAACAGCCCCGCCCCGGTGTGCCAGGCAATCTCCGCCAGCGCGCGATCGAACACGGCATCCTCGGGCGAGGCGAGCAGCCGCGGCGAGCGCTGGTTGTCCATCAGCACCACGTCGATCCCGTGCGCCTGCATCCGGCTTACTCCGGCCGTGACCAGGCGGCGAAATGCCAGCGGGTCGGCGCCGTTCAGCGCGGCGTTGGCGCCGACCTGCCAGATCACCATCTGCGGGTGCAGCGCCAGCACGTCGGGCCGCATCCGCGCCACCTCGCGGTGCGCGTCCTGCCCGCCGATGCCGCGGTTCACCACCCGAATCGACCGGCCGGGCAGCGCCGCGTCCAGCATGTCCTGCAATTCCGCCGGATAGGTCTCCTCCGGCCCCGACGCCATCACGCCCTCGGTGGAGGAAGACCCGAGCGCCACGATCACCGCCGGCTCCCCGGCCGCCAGCGCCGCGCGCAGGTGCGGCAACGCCAGCGCGGGCATCGGCGGATCGGGCGGGCACTGCGGTTCGCCCGCCCACGCCGGGGCGGCGGCGGTCAGGCCGATCGCCATCACCCCCAGCGCCGACGCCCGGACCGCGAGCGCCCAGGCACGGGCGGCGCGGCGCATCCAGGGTTCAGTTCGCATCGAGCACCCGCTTCAGCGCCGCATTCACCAGCGCCGGATTGCCCTTGCCCGTCATCGCCTTCATCACCTGGCCCACGAAAAACCCGAACAGCTTGTCCTTGCCGCCGCGATATTCCGCCAGCTTGTCGGCATTCGCCGCCAGCACCGCGGCCACCGCGGAATCGATCGCTCCCGTATCGGTCACCTGGCGCAGCCCGCGCGCGGCGATGATCGTGTCCGGCCCGTCGCCGGTTTCCACCATCGCCTCGAACACCTCCTTCGCCAGGCGGCCATTGATCGTGCCGTCCGCCATGCGATCGAGCAGCGCGCCCAGCGCCGCCGCCGCCACCGGACTGTCCTCGATCGTCCGCCCGGTGCGGTTCAGCGCGGCGAACAGATCGCCGGTCACCCAGTTGGCGGCGAGCTTCGCGTCGCGCCCGGCCGCCACGCCCTCGTAGAAATCCGCCGTCGCCTGCTCGGCCACCAGCACACCGGCGTCGTAGACCGGCAGCCCATAGTCGCGCACGAACCGCGCCTTCTTCGCATCCGGCAGTTCCGGCAGGTCCGCCTTCAGCGCCGCGATCCAATCCTCGTCCAGCACGAGCGGCAGCAGATCGGGATCGGGGAAATAGCGGTAGTCGTGCGCGTCCTCCTTCGAGCGCATCGACCGCGTCTCGCCGCGCCCGGGATCGTAGAGGCGGGTTTCCTGCCCGACCGTCTCGCCCGCTTCCCATACCGCGATCTGGCGTTTCGCCTCCGCCTCGACCGCCTGCATGACGAAGCGGATGGAATTGACGTTCTTCACCTCGCACCGGGTACGAAACGGCTCGCCGTGCTTGCGCACCGAGACGTTGACATCGGCGCGCATGGAGCCCTCATCCATGTTGCCGTCGCAGGTGCCGAGGTAGCGCAGGATGGTGCGCAGCTTGCGCA
>JABBNW010000270.1 GCA_019352115.1 Pseudomonadota bacterium | reverse complement strand
GAGGACGTCGATGCGCTTGTCGATGCCGTCCTGCCCGACGGCCTGGGCTCCGAGGTCGGACTTTTGATCGCGTCATGCACATATGCGGGGATCAAGCGCAGCAAACGTGGAAGAACGACGTGCGAGACCGAGCAGATCGAGGCTGACCTTTCTGGCGTTCCCCACGTAGCGCCTGAGGCGATGAGAAGGTCGATCGTGGAATTGACGGGTTCCGATCGAACCTGCCACATGGGCCAGGGGTGACCAATGGCCTATCGGCAGGATTTGTTGAACTCGGCGAAGCGGCATCTACGGGCAGCCCACGAGTTGCATGGGCTGACGTCGGGCGGGTCTCAGCCTGGGTGCAGGGCGGTGGCCGGATACCTGTTCGGCCTATCCGGAGAGCTGGCGGTGAAGGCGATGATGCGAGACAGCGGTATGGTGCCGTTGGCCGTGGATCGCCGCCGCGACGACCCGTTTTATGCGCATTTTCCTGAGCTCAAGTCCCGCCTCCTGGATACCCTGAAGGGCCGGCGGTCGGGTGAGCTCAGAAGAATCGCCGAGACCTCCGCGCTGTTCCAGAACTGGGATACCGATATGCGCTATGCACCCACCGCGGACATCCAGGACGCATGGGTCGACTCTTGGAAAATCAGCGCGCGCGATTTGGTCGACCGGATGGATTCACCCTAATGGCTCATCTCCTTCTGTTCGATGACTCGCTGCCGCAACTGGTGGCGACGCTGACTAGCCTCGCCGGCCGCGAGTTCGTGGACGCCGGAACGGCGCTGCGCGATGCATCGGGGCGGCTCAGCTTCGTCGCGGACCGCGCGCCGATAGACGACGGTGAGCGAGAGAAGCTGGGCCGGGCGCTGATCGAGAGCCTGGGACCCTATGCGCGCACCGATAGACCGATCAGTTTTCGCGGCGACGGCGGGACAGAACCGATCCTCGCGGCGCCCGAGCGCCTGCCGGTCCGGGTCGGCGATCAATTCTGCCATCTGCTCGATCGCCGGATCGTAGGTGCTGGCTGGCTCGACGCTCCGATGGCCGGGCAGGCCCAGCCGCCTAGGGTCGTGTTCGCTTCGCTGAAAGGCGGGGTCGGCCGCTCCACTGCGCTAGCGGTCGCGGCAGCCGATCTCGCGCGCCGCAACCGTAACATCCTCGTCGTCGATCTCGATCTGGAAGCGCCAGGAATGGGCGACCTGCTGCTCGACGCGAGTCGGACGCCTGAGTTCGGCACGATCGACTACCTGGTCGAGAACGGCATCGGGGGCGTGCCGGATTCGAGTCTCCACGCCTATATTGGGTCGAGCGGACTCACTGCTGCCGGCGGCGGGCGCGTCGATGTACTGCCAGCACTTGGTCGTCGTTCGCTGATCCATCCCGAGAATGTCCTGCCCAAGCTGTCGCGGGCGGTGATCGAGGACGTTGTCAACGATCGCGTGGTGTCGGTCGCCGAACAGATTTCGTCGATGATCTCGCGGATCACCGAGCGCGAGCAATACGATGCGGTGTTCATCGACAGTCGTGCAGGCCTGTCTGAACTCGCCGCCCCGGCGGTTCTTGGCCTTCGCGCTACGGTGCTGTTGTTCGGAACCGCCCAGAAGCAGACGATCGAAGGCTATCGGGCATTGTTCGCCGCCTTGCAGCTGCTCGCACAGCGGGACGTGGCGCAAAAGCGCGATGCCGAATGGCGCACGATGCTTCGGCCGGTCTATGCCAAGGCAAGTCTCGACACGGCCGTCTCCGAGCGGTTCATCGACGACATGTACGAGCTCTATTCGGCACATATCTACGATGCGGAGGAGAGCGGCGAGGACACGCCAGAGGCACTGAGGTTCGTGCGAGACGATGAGTCCGCGCCGCACTGGCCGTTGATCGTACCGTTCAGCCAGAATTTCGTCGATTTCGATCCGGCGCGGATTCCGGACCAGCTTACCCAATCCTTCTACGAGCAGACATATCGGGCCTTCCTTTCCGGGCTCGATATTGCGATGTCGTCCGGCGAGGCAGCCAGCGGCTCCAAGGCATGAACGCACCCGAACCCGATTTCTCGGCGATCCGTGCAGCACTTGCGGCATTCGAGCTCTCGCCCCGGGTCGAACCTAACGAGATGATCCCGGTCGAGCGCGCCTTTCTTCCCGAGGGGCATCGCGGCGTCTTCGACCTGCGGCGGCAGCTGGTGGTGGGCAACCGCGGCATGGGCAAGAGCTTCTGGACCCACGCGCTGCTCAGTCCGGAGTTACGCAGCCGGCTTGCCAAGGTCTATGGACACCGACTGCTGACCAGCGCGGACGTAGTCGTCGGTTTCAACGGTTCGGACAAGGTCAGCCCGACGGCGCCGACGATCGACGAGGTCACGAGCCTGCTTGCGCGCGGTATCGATCCGGAACTGATCTGGCGCGCCGTGCTCATCCGGATTGCCTCCAAGTATCTATCGGACGGCGCCGACAAACCGCTAGGCGATGTGATCGTGGGTCTCCAAGGCGATCCAAACCGCTATTCGGTCGTGCTTTCGGCGGCGGACGATGAGCTCGCGCGGAGGGGATCGACAATTCTGGTCGTTTTCGACGCGCTCGACCGGCTGGGCCGTGACTGGGACAGCATCCGGAGATTGACGCAGGCGCTTTTGTCGCTGGCGGTCGGCTTGCAGTCGTTCAGTTCGATCCGCATGAAGATCTTCATGCGGGTGGACCAGTTCTCGGATCAGGATCTGTTCCGATTTCCGGACAGCTCGAAGCTCGTGAACGACCATGTCAATCTGATCTGGCGGCCGACTGAGCTCTATGGGCTGCTGCTGTTCGAGCTGCTGCGCAACGATACCTCGCGAGAGCCGCTTGAAATGTTGGCGCAGCGCGAGAGGGTCAGCGAGGCGCTTCCTCGGGCGGGCGTCGACAGCTGGGCATATGTCGGGGCGCAGGAGCGACTGATCAACAGGATCGCTGGCGAGTTCATGGGAAGCAACAAGAAGCGGGGCCAAGTCTATACTTGGGTGCCATTGCACCTGAGCGATGCGGCGCACACATGCTCGCCGCGAAGCTTCCTGATCGCCTGGAAGAAGGCGGCGGAGCATCTCCCCCCGCCCGAGGGAAGAGCGGTCGATCATCTGGGTCTGCTCGATGGCGTGCGCTCGGCCTCGACGAGCCGGCTGCTCGAGCTTTACGAGGACTATCCGTGGATCAAACCAGCGCTCGCGGCGCTACGCCGGCAATTCGTGCCGATGGAGCGGGAGCAGTTGTTCGAGATCTGGGAGAGCCAGAAGGTGATCAAGGCCATCCGGGGAAGCGCCTCCGCCGAACCCAGATACACGCCCGTGAAGTTCCTGGCGGGAGACCAACTTTCCGCGCTGCTGTCCTCGATGCGCGATGTTGGCGTCATGGAAGAGCGGGCGAATGGCAAGATCAACGTTCCCGACATCTTCCGGGTGGAGGCGGAAATTTTGCGCAAGGGCGGCGTCGGAGTTCCCAAACGCGCCGGTTGAAGCCCTCAGTGTTGAACGAGACTTCCCGAGTGTGGACCGCGATCTCTCAATAGCAAGAAAATGGGCTTCGCGGTCGTGTCCTTCTGCATGGCAGTGGACCGTCACCAAGTACAACAATTTCGTTGTCACCGCGTCCGTTTTCAATATATCCCCGCTTGGAAGCGGACCGATAAATTCCCCAACGTCGCCAACGTACGTGCCTTAGGACCATGTCTGCTTCTGGGATCCTCTTATCGGGTTGCTAATGACCGGGTAGGGTCGGTAGCTGCCGGAGCACCCAGCAGGCGCAGCGTCAGTTTTTCGGTGCTTCCTAGCCGGAAGCTGCCATTCCGCTCCGGGCCAAATTTGGTCGTTACGGATTGCTCGTACGACTGACCACCCGTGGCGCTTCTCAGCCTACCGTCGATCGACCCGCAAGACAGGCTGCGGCTCGGCAGCAAAGTCGCCGCACACCGCCCCCCCGCCCGCGACAACCCACCCCCATCATGCCACGCTCCTCTCCCGCCCCACACCAGAGCCCCCCCATGCCCACCCCCATCTGCACCACCTGCGGCACCCAGTACCCGCCGGCGGACACCACCCCGTCCATCTGCGCCATCTGCGCCGAAGAACGCCAATACGTGAACCCGCTCGGCCAAGCCTGGACGACAATGGAAGCCCTGGCCCGCACCCACCGCAACGCCTTCGCCGAGCACGAGCCCGGCCTGCTCGGCATCGGCACCACCCCCACCTTCGCCATCGGCCAGCGCGCCCTGCTGGTCCGCACGCCCTCCGGCAACGTGCTGTGGGACTGCATCAGCCTTCTCGATCCCGCCACGCGGCAGATCGTCGCCGCCCTCGGCGGGGTCGCCGCGATCGCGATTTCCCACCCGCACTACTACGCCGCCATGACCGCCTGGAGCGCCGCGTTCGCAAACGCCCCCATCCTGCTGCACGCCGCCGACCGGCGCTGGGTGATGGACCCCGACCCCGCGATTACCTTCTGGGACGGCGAGACGCACGCGCTGCTCCCCGGCCTCACCCTGCTCCGCCTCGGCGGCCATTTCGCCGGCGGCACGGTCCTGCACTGGGCCGCCGGCGCCGGCGGGGCCGGAGCGCTGCTCTCGGGCGACATCGTGCAGGTCGGCCCGGACAAGCGGGTCAGTTTCATGCGCAGCTATCCCGACCTGATCCCGCTCGACGCCGGCACGGTGCGCGCGATCGCCGCGAAGCTGGAACCCTGGAAGTTCGAGCCGATCTACGGCGCCTGGTGGGACCGCATCATCCCCGCCGGCGGCAAGGCGGCACTGGCCTATTCGGTGCGCCGCTACATCGATGCCGTGAGCGGACCGCCGCGGGAGCCATAGGACCCGCTCAGGCCGTCACCCGCAGCCGCACGCCGGCGTGGCGTTGCAGACAGGACAGCACGGCGAACAGGTTGCGCGCCTGCGGGTTGCCGCGCGGGCCGAACATGCGGATCAGGCTTTTCGGCGGCGTGCCGGTTTCCGCGGCCAGTTGCGCGAAGCCGAGCGTCGCGTTGATGTAGTCGCGCAGGACCGTCTTGCCGGTCTCGACGTCGCCGGCGAGCAGACTGTCGATCGCCTCGCGCAACAGCGCCGCCCCGAAGCCGGGGTCGGCAGCGACGCGGCGTTGCACCAGGTCCTTGAAGCTGCGGGTCAGTGCCATCGGTTGCCTCCCGGTCCGGTGCGCGCCGCCGGTCGTCTGCCCAGAGGCGCCGCGCCCGTTCGATATCCGCCTGCTGGCGCTGCTTCGTCCCGCCGGTCAGCAGGATGACCAAGGTTGCGCCGTCCCGGCCGAAATAGACGCGATAGCCCGGCCCCCAGTCGATCCGGCATTCCAGTACACCCTCCCCGACCGATTTCGCGCGCGACAGGTTGCCCGATCGTGTCCCTGGCCGAGCCGCACCAGGGCAATCGTGACTTTCGCCGCCGCCAGGGTGTCGAGCCGATCGAACCAGGCCGCAAACGGCTCGCTGCCGTCGTCGGTGACGAGAAAGCGCAGGTCCAGTGGCACAGAAGGTAACACTTAGGGCACCTTTATGCAAGGGGTCTCGTTCGCCACCACGTCCGCAGACGGCCGCGACGGACGACCGATCGAAGCTTCTGCGGCGAATCCCTCTCTTTTCGGTTGACGGCCCCCCCGCCCACGCCTGCCGCTTCCTTCGCCCAGCAATTCTCATTTTGCCAGGCATGCGCGCAGGATCGGGGCGCGCGGCAGGAAGCAAGGTCCACCACGGAGACACGGAGACACGGAGGTGCGCCGGGAGACCGGCAAGAGGAGAGGGTGCAAGTCCTTCACGATGAAAGGTA
>JABBNW010000269.1 GCA_019352115.1 Pseudomonadota bacterium | reverse complement strand
GCGCCCCGCGCGGCATTCGGGAGGAGGGCGGCCATGACCGTCGGCAATCCGGCACGCAACCCCGTGGTCTGGGGTTGGGATCACCTGCAATCAGCCCTGCTGGGCATGGAGGCGGCGCGTCACCGGACGGCCGCAAGCCCGGTCCCGGCGCTGCACATCCGCCGCATCGGCGCGGCCGATCTGCGCGCCGCGCTGGCCGGGGGCATCGCGGATTTCCGCGCCGACCCCACGCACTACGTCGTGCTCTGCGCGCTGTACCCCGTGCTGGGGCTGGTGCTCGCGCGGCTGGCCTCCGGCGTGCACGCGCTGCCGCTGATCTTTCCGCTGGTGGCGGGGTTCTCCCTGCTCGGTCCGTTCGCCGCGGTCGGGCTGTACGAGCTCAGCCGCCGGCGCGAGGCCGGGGCGGAGATCGCCTGGTGGCACGCGTTCGACGTGATCGGGGCGCCGGGGTTCGGCGGGATCCTGAAGCTCGGGCTGCTGCTCGCCGGCCTGTTCGTGCTGTGGCTGATGGCCGCGGAGGGGATTTTCCTGCTGACCGTCGGCCCGCTGGCGCCGGCCTCCCCGGCCGGGTTGCTGCATGCGGTGGCCTTCACCTGGCGCGGCTGGATCCTGCTCGCGGTGGGCAACGGCGTCGGCTTCCTGTTCGCCGTGGCGGCGCTGGTGCTGGGCGTGGTGTCGTTCCCGATGATGGTGGACCGCGGCGTGTCGGTCGAGCTGGCGATGCAGACCTCGCTGCGCGCGGTGCGGGCGAACAAGCGGGCGATGGCGGGCTGGGGGCTGATCGTGGCGGTGGCGCTGGTGGCGGGGTCGGTGCCGTTCCTGCTTGGGCTCGCGGTGGTGATCCCGGTGCTGGGGCACGCGACGTGGCATCTGTACCGCCGGCTGGTGGCGTTCGAGCCGACGTAGGGCCGGTCGCGCGGGCGCGGCGCGGGCGCGCAGCCGCTTGCCCGCCCGGTTCGTTCCGCCTAGCTTCCCTCCGTCGTCGGTCCCGCGCGAGCGGGTGAAAAGGGAACGCCGTGCGTCCCGGCTGGACCTTCGTGGTCCGGGGGCAAGTCGGCGGCTGCCCCCGCAACTGTCAGCGGCGAGCCGCTGGCCCCCCCGTCCGCAGGCCCCACACCGGGCGCGCGGGCGAGCCACTGGACCGAAAGGTCCGGGAAGGCAGGGCCGGTAGCGAGGACCCGCGAGCCAGGAGACCTGCCGTCGTCGCACGAACAACGCCGCCGGGCGGGGTGCACCGGGGGCTGGAGACGACCATGACCGCCATCGTCCGCGGCGCGACCCGCCGCGCCGGCGCGCCCTCGCGCCCCGCTCCCCTTGCCATTGCCTCCTCCACCCGCCAAGCGGGAGGCCGGGCATGACCGTTGCCGCCAGCCTTGGCTTTCCCCGCATCGGCGCGCGCCGCGCGCTGAAATTCGCCCTCGAACGCCACTGGGCCGGCGAGACCGATGCCGCGTCCCTGCTGGACACGGCGGCCGGCCTGCGCGCCACGCATTGGCGCGCCCAGCAGGGCGCCGGGATCAGCCACGTGCCCAGCGGCGATTTCTCCCTCTACGACCACGTGCTGGACACCGCCTGCCTGCTCGGCGCGGTCCCGCCGGGCTACGGCTGGACCGGCGGGCCGGTCTCGCTGCCGAGCTATTTCGCGCTCGCCCGCGGCGCGCGCGGCACCGAGGCCGAGCGGGACGCCGGCATCGCGCCGGGCCTGCCCGCGCTTGAGATGACCAAGTGGTTCGACACCAACTACCACTACCTCGTGCCGCGCCTGGCCGCCGGGCAGCGCTTCGCGCTGACGGAGAACCGCCCGCTGGCGCTGTTCCGCGCAGCCCTGGCCGCCGGCACGCGCACCCGGCCGGTGCTGCTCGGCCCGGTCTCGTTCCTGCTGCTGTCGAAGACGACGGACGGATCCGACCCGCTCGATCTGCTCGACGGCGTGCTGCCGCTCTATGCCCGGATGCTGGCCGAACTCGCCGAGGCGGGTTGCGCCTGGGTGCAGGTCGACGAGCCGGTGCTGGCGCTCGATCTGAGCGAAAAGGCGCGGCGCGCGTTCGTGCTGGCCTACGCCGCCCTGGCGCGCGGGCCGACACCCGAGCTGCTGCTGGCGAGCTATTTCGGTCCGCTGGGGGACAATCTCGGCACCGCGCTGCGGCTGCCGGTGGCCGGGCTGCATCTCGATCTGATCCGCGGCGCGGCCGACCTGGAGACGGTGCTGGCGGCGGCGCGGACCGAGCAGTGGCTGTCGCTCGGACTGGTCGACGGCCGCAACGTCTGGCGTGCCGATCTGCGCGCCGCGCTGGCGACCGCGCAGCGGGTGGCGACCGCGCGCGGGGGGACGCGGCGGCTGATGGTCGCGCCGTCGTGCAGCCTGCTGCACGTGCCGCTCGATCTGGCGCAGGAGACCGCGCTCGATCCGGAGATCGCAGGCTGGCTTGCCTTCGCGGTGCAGAAGCTCGCCGAGGTGGCCGCCCTGGCGCGCGGCCTCGACGAGGGCGAGGCGGCGATTCGCGGGCCGTTGGAGGCGAGCGATGCGGCCCTGCGCGCGCGTCGCGCCAGCCCGCGCGCGCACCGGTCCGAGGTCGCGGCCCGCATGGCGGCGCTGGCCCCGGCGATGGAGCGCCGTTCCAGCCCGTTCCTCGCCCGCCGCTACGCGCAGCAGGCGCGGCTCGGCCTGCCCGTGTTCCCGACCACCACGATCGGCTCCTTCCCGCAGACCGCGGAGGTGCGCCGGCTGCGCGCCGACCTCGGCCGCGGCGCGCTGACCGAGGGGCAGTATGACCAGGCGATCGCAATCCGGATCGCCGAGGCGGTGCGCTGGCAGGAGGACATCGGCCTCGATGTGCTGGTGCACGGCGAGTTCGAGCGCAACGACATGGTGCAGTATTTCGGTGAGCGGCTGCACGGCTACGCCTTCACGAAGCACGGCTGGGTGCAGTCCTACGGCAGCCGCTGCGTCGCCCCGCCGGTGATCTGGGGCGACGTGTCGCGGCCGGAGCCGATGACGGTGCGCTGGTCCGCCTATGCCCAGTCGCTGACGACGCGGCCGATGAAGGGCATGCTGACCGGCCCCGTGACCCTGCTGCACTGGTCGTTCGTGCGTGACGACATCCCGCGGGAGACGGTGTGCCGGCAGATCGCGCTCGCGATCCGCGACGAGGTCGCCGACCTGGAAGCGGCCGGCATCCCGGTGATCCAGGTGGACGAGCCGGCGTTCCGCGAGGGCCTGCCGCTGCGCCGCGCCGAATGGGACGGCTATCTGCGCTGGGCGGTGGCGTGCTTCCGCTTAGCCTCGGCCGGGGTGGCAGACGCGACGGCGATCCATAGCCACATGTGTTACGCCGAATTCAACGACATCATGGACGCGATCGCGGCGATGGACGCCGACGCGATCTCCATCGAGGCGAGCCGCAGCCGGATGGAACTGCTGGAGGCTTTCGCGCCGCGCACGGCCGACGGCGGGGCAAGCTACCCGGCCGAGATCGGGCCGGGGGTGTGGGACATCCACAGCCCGCGGGTGCCGGAGGCGGCCGAGATGGCGGCGCTGCTGGGCCGGGCGCGGACCCGGCTGGCCGACTGGCAGATCTGGGTGAACCCCGATTGCGGCCTGAAGACCCGTCGCTGGGAGGAGGTCCGGCCGGCGCTCGAGAACCTGGTGGCCGTGGCCCGGCAGATGCGGGCCGGGGCGGACGCGGGGCCTGCGGAGCCGCGCGGGTAGTCCGTCGGGACCACAAGAACGTGGCGCCCGCGGGCCTCCATCGGAAGGGGCGGCGCCGCGGGCGCCAGGGATGTATCGGCGTGCCGGCGCTTATCCCTGGCACCCGACGCGCGGCAGGGGCCGGGACAGGCCTTGCCGCGCGCGGGTCGCGCGGCGCGGAGGATCGGTGTGGGCGGGCAGCGTGCCAATCGGCCGGCCAGGCCCGGCCGCCCGTGGTCGGTCCGGGGCCCTGCGCCGCGCCCGGGTGCTCGCGAAAGGCTGAGACTTGTCGGGCATTCGGCCGACATGAACGCTACATTGCTGCCGCCCATGTATACGTGTATATCATGTTAACACATGCACGCTTTGGTCGCGATGGGTGACCGGCGCGTTGGGCGATCGGATGGTACGGGACCGAGCGATGGTGAGCAGCGGGGTCGCCGGAATTGACGCTGGTCCGATGCCGGACGATCCTGCTGGATTGTCTGCTTATCGGGTTGCGGACCTTCCGCTTCTCCGGGCCGATCAGGCGGTTGGACGGTCTTCGGCGCCGCGATCCCATTCGGTCGGTTGGCGTAGCTTTCCCCCTGCGGGCTTCATCATCGGTGCCCAGAAAGCGGGCACGACCACCCTGGCCGCGATGCTCGATCAGCATCCCCAGATCGCGGTGGCGCGGCAGAAGGAGCCGGATTTCTTCCACGTGAACTGGGATCGTGGAATCGAGTGGTACCGCACCTGCTTTCGCGAGCCCCGCGATATCCTGGTCGATGCGTCGCCCAGCTACACCATGGCCCCGCCCGACGACGAGACGGTGCCGGCCCGGATTTTCGCGCTGCAGCCGCTGGCGCGCTTCATCTACCTCGTGCGCGACCCGGCGGAGCGCTGCCATTCGGCCTATTGGCACGAAGTGCGATCCGGCCGGGAGCGGCGGAGCCTGCGGGACGCGGTCACCCAACAGGCCTATTACGTCCACGCGAGCTACTATTATCGCCAGTTGACCGGGTTCCTGCGCTATTTCCCGCTGGAACGCTTCCTGTTCGTCCCGTTCGACGATCTGACTGCGGATCCGGTCGCGACCGCCGCGCGCTCCGCCCGGTTTCTCGGGGCGACCGGGGTCGAGTTCCAGTTCCGCGACATCGGGGCGAAGAACCAGGGCTTCCAGTACAATCGCTTCGGTCGGTTTGCGCAGGATCGCTTCGGGGAAGGCGGGTTCCGGTTCGCCTCGCGGCTGGCCTCCCGGCTCTTGCCGCGCCGGCTGCATTCCCCCCTCAAGCGCGCCATCACCCGGGACATGCCGGCCCTGAGCGATGACGATCGGACCTGGCTCGGCGGGCGCTTCTCCGCGGACGCCTTCCGGTTCGAGCAGGTGACGGGGCTGCGTCCGACCGGCGTGCAAGGGGCATGAGGCGTTTGTGAAATAAAGCCCGTCAACGCTATCCCTCAGGTGCAGATAGGCCGGCTGCTTAAGCATCCCGTGGGGCGACTCCCGCAAGCTCTCTGTCGCTACTGTGCCAGCTTCATCTACCGAGCCGCATCCAGATATTGTGTCGGATCGTCTCTTATGAACGCCGCTGGACTATCGGCCCTCCTTGAGGGCGCGGCCGATTCTGTCGACGAGCGGTTGCGCGAAGGCCTCGGGCGTGTTGCCAGCAAAGGCCCGGACGCCGTTCGCTCCTAGTTCGTCGCGCAGGGCGGGGTCGCGCGCCAGGCGTGTGAGCGCGGCGGCCACATCGTCCGGCGCTGCGGACGCGACGACGAGCCCGCAGCCGGTCTGTTCGACCAACCGTCCAATCATCCCCTGACGCCGGGAGATCACCGGCAACCCCACCTGCGCCGAGCGGACCAGCACGCTGCTCGGATAGACGAAGGCGGGTCCATAGAACACCCAGGCGATGTCTGCGGCGTTCATCGGATCGATGTCCTGTCCGGGCATAAGGAAACGGTTCGCTTCCACCAACCGACCGCGTTCGCGCAGCAGGCACGCGGCCTCGCCGCTCAAGATGTCGGAGAGTTGGCTGCTGTGTTGCCGGCCGGCGAGGAAGACGGTCAGGTCGAGGTCCGGATCGACCCTCGCCGCGGCTTCTAG
>JABBNW010000268.1 GCA_019352115.1 Pseudomonadota bacterium | reverse complement strand
TACCTTTCATCGTGAAGGACTTGCACCCTCTCCTCTTGCCGGTCTCCCGGCGCACCTCTGTGATCTCTGCGTCAAAAACCCAATGCGCCCCGCCCAGCTCCGCAACAAAAGACCCCATCCAACGCGCACCCCAACCCGTCGCGCATGCCATCCCCCCGATCAGCCCCACCACGCCGCACCGGCTCATTCGACACAGAGATCGCAGAGGCACAGAGGTCACTGAGAAGATCAGGGGGAACCGCAGCAACCACGACCCCGCAAGAACCCATCCCTTGCGGCTGCGCCGCGAAGGAAGCCCTCAATCCCGGCCCGGCACATCACACCGCGCGCCGCCGGATCCCATCCTTCAGCATCACCGTGTTGAAGTTCGGGAGAAGTTCCAACCGGCACAAGCTCAGCCGCGAATATGTCAGCAGTTGCGCCGCATGCAGCGGCAGCAGAGGGTCCGCCGCCTTCACGTCCACATTCCGGCTGGACCGGTCGTCCCGTCCTGCGGCCGACGGGCCGCGATCCGGACGGCCGCGCTCAGACGCACCCGGCCGGCGGATCGCAGGGCCGCGTGCCCATCTCCGCCGGGACCGAGAATTCCAGCAGCTCGAAACTGGCCGAGGCGCCGGTTTCGTTGTGCGGCGTGCCGCCAGGGATGAACACCGAATCCCCTGCCTCCAGCCGCACTTTGCGGTCGGCGAAGACGAGGTCGATCCAGCCGCTCAGCATGTAGACGAACTGGCCCTCGCACAGATGCACGTGCCACCCGGTGGGCTCGGTCATGCCGTCCCGCGCCATGGTGACCTGGGCGCGCAGGCGCCCCTGGCTGCCCTTGGTCACGCCGAGGTCCCGGTAGGTGAAAAACGCGCGTCGCCCGGCCACCAGCACGGGATCGGCAGCGGAGGCGACCGCGACGGAGGGCGCGGGGGCGGCTTCGGTGGTGGACATGGGCTGGGGTCTCCTCCACTGGCGCCGGTGGACCCGGCGCGCGTTGCTGGCGTCGATCGGATCGGCGCGGCCCCGGATCAGTCCGCGGCGGCGGCGAGCCCGACCCGGCCGCGCACCGCATCGGCGAACGCCTCGAAGATGCGGCGCGACAGGGCGTCGGTCTGGAAGTCGTATTCGGGGTGCCATTGCACGCCGATGGCGAAGCCGGGAGCATCGGCGACCCGCACCGCCTCGATCGTGCCGTCCGGCGCGGTGCCTTCGGCGAGCAGGCGCGGGGCCAGACGGTCGATGCCCTGGTTATGGAGCGAGTTCACCGCGATCTCGGTCGTGCCCGCAAGCCGGTGCAGCCAACTGCCCGACACCACCCGGATCGCATGCGCCTTGCCGGTGCGGACCCTGGAATTGGGCTGCATCGGCGTCGAATGGTCGAACCGCCCCGGCAGGTCCTGCAACCGCTGATGCAGGCTGCCGCCGAGCGCCACGTTCAGTTCCTGGAACCCGCGGCAGATCGCCAGCACCGGCAGGCCGCGCGCGACGGCGGCGCGGATCAGCGGCAGGGTGGCGGCGTCGCGGGCGGGGTCTTCGGGCGTGCCCTCGGGGTGCGGCGGGCCGCCGTACAGGCTGGGCTGCACGTTCGACCGGCTGCCGGTGAGGATGATGCCGTCCAGCCGGTCAAGCAGGGTTTCGGTATCCGCCCCGGCGCCGCTGGCCGGGATCAGCACCGGGACCCCGTGCACCACCTGGTCGGTGGCGCGCACGTAGGTGTCGGAGGCAGCGTGGTTCGGCATGCCGAAGACGCCGAACTGCTTGGTGCAGCAACTGATACCAATAAGGGGTTTCACCGTATCCCCGACTCCGCTCGTCCGGCCGCGTGCCGCGCGCCTCCCGGCAAGGAATGGCCGGGATTTGCGTCAGCATCATGACGCAGCGCGGCATCATGCACCCATGAGATCGGGAATCAAAGCATTGTGCGCAAGGCCCGGGCAGCCGCCGGCCGGGCAGCCCTGCACCCGCCGCGTGCGGTCTCCCTTGCGGCACGCCCCGGTTTGCGCCATGGTCAGGCCCGCTCCGGTGAGGCGACCGGGGGCGCTGTCTGTCGCGGCCAGTTCCGGTCGCGGCAACCCAGGGTTGAGCGCGGCGTCTCGCCGCTGCCCGCCCTGGTCCGGAAACTCTGTCCGGCCCCGCCACCACGCCGACTCATCGCCCGCGCCGCGCCGTGCTTGCGCGCCGGGGCGGCCCGTGCCGGGCCGCAAGCGCCGTTCCGTCTCGCCACGGCCGGGCTTCCGGCCTCCAATCCCGAGGACCCATGCGCGCCAGCCCGTCCGCAGCGATCGATCCGGGGATCAGTCTCCCGCTCGCGCCCTGTGGCCTGCCGCGTTGCCAGCTACGCCGCCGCGCTCCGGCGCAGGCGCGGCTTCGGGTCCTGTCCGCCCCCATCACCTTGTTCCGTCGCCCGCCGGCGCCCGCCCCCACCGGGCCAGCGTCGTCCTGCCGGGCGCGCCATCGGAGTTCCCGACTAGATGACCAAGCGTATGCTCATCGACGCCACCCACGCGGAAGAAACCCGCGTGGTGGTGCTGGACGGTAATCGTCTCGAAGACTTCGACGTCGAGACATCGACCAAGCGCCAGATCAAAGGCAACATCTACCTCGCCAAGATCGTCCGGGTCGAACCTTCCTTGCAGGCCGCATTCGTCGAATACGGCGGCAACCGGCACGGGTTCCTCTCCTTCGACGAAATCCACCCCGACTACTACCAGATCCCGGTCGCCGACCGGCAGCGCCTGCTGGCGATGGAAGCCGAGGACGCCCGCCGCGAGCAGGAAGAAGACGACCGCGCCGCCGAACGCGAACCCGCGCGCGCCCGCGCCCCGGCCGAGGACGAGGCCGCCCCCGCGCCCGTGTGGAACGAACCTGCCTGGAACGAACCGGCCGGGCACGAAGCCAGCGACCACGAAGCCGCTGACCACGAGACCGCTGGCCACGAACCCTCCGGGCACGAACCCACCGCGCACGAATCCGCATGGAACGATGCCGCCGGGGCGACGGACGCCGCCCCGCGCGGGGACGGACCCGACATGGCCGCCGACATCCCGGCCGGCGCGGACCCGCAGGGCTTCGTCGCCGCCGACCCGTCGCCGGTGAACCCGATCGCGCCCACCGCCCCCGAAGCGCCCGAGCGCGGGCCGGCCGAAGCCCCCGCCGGCACCCCCACGGAAACCCCGGCCCCGTCGCCGGCCGAGGCACCCGCCGGAACCCCGGCGGAAGCCCCCGCGGGCACGCCGGCTGAAATCCCCACCTCCGGCGCCGAGGCCGGCGGCGCGACGATGGACGACGACCCCGCCGGCAGCCCGCGCGCCCAGGCGCTGGCGATGCGGGTCGATCGCCGCAACGGCGAGGCGGTTGCGGACGACGCCGACGACGACGAGCCGATTCCCGAAGAACCGCCGCCGGAAATGCTCGGCGGCGAGAACGACACCACCGACGAGCCGCGCCCGCGCCGCATCCCCTCGCGCATGCTGCGCAGCTACAAGATCCAGGAAGTCATCCACCGCCGTCAGATCCTGCTGGTGCAGGTGGAGAAGGAGGAACGCGGCACCAAGGGCGCCGCGCTCACCACCTACATCTCGCTCGCCGGCCGCTACTGCGTCCTGATGCCCAATTCGCCGCGCGGCGGCGGCATCTCCCGCAAGATCACCGCGCCCGCCGATCGTCGCCGCCTGAAGGAGGTGATGACCGAGCTCGACCTGCCCGACGGCATGGGCCTGATCGTCCGCACCGCCGGCGCCAACCGCCCGAAACCCGAAATCAAGCGCGACGCCGAATACCTGTTGCGCCTGTGGGACGACATCCGCGAGCAGACCCTGAAATCCGTCGCCCCGGCGCTGATCTACGAGGAAGCGAGCCTCATCAAGCGCGCCATCCGCGACGTCTATTCGCGCGACATCGACGAGATCGCGGTGGACGGGGAGGACGCCTGGCGCGCCGCGCGCGACTTCATGCGCATGCTGATGCCGAGCCACGCCAAGAAGGTGATGCTCTGGCACGACCCCGCCGCGCCCCCCGGCACCGCCGGCCAGCCGCTGTTCGCGCGCCACCAGGTCGACGCCCAGCTCGACGCGATGCTGAGCCCGAACGTGCAGCTGCGCTCCGGCGGCTACCTGGTCATCAACCAGGCCGAAGCGCTGGTGGCGATCGATGTGAACTCGGGTCGTTCCACCCGCGAGCGCGGGATCGAGGAGACCGCGCTGCGCACCAACCTTGAAGCCGCCGAGGAAGTCGCGCGCCAGTTGCGCCTGCGCGATCTGGCGGGCCTGATCGTGATCGACTTCATCGACATGGAGAGCCGGCGCAACAACGGCCTGGTCGAGAAGCGGCTGAAGGAGGCGCTGAAGGCCGATCGCGCGCGCATCCAGCTCGGCCACATCAGCCATTTCGGCCTGCTGGAAATGAGCCGCCAGCGGCTGCGCCCGTCGCTTGCGGAAACCTCGCTCGTGGTCTGCGCGCATTGCGGCGGCACCGGGCATATGCGCTCGACCGAAAGTGCCGCGATCCACGTGCTGCGCGCGATCGAGGAGGAAGGCGCCAAGCGGCGCGCCGGAGAGGTGCTGGTGCACGCGGCGATGCCGATCGTGCTCTATATCCTCAATCACAAGCGCGACCGGCTGGGCGAGATCGAGGCCCGCCATGGGCTGCGCGTCGTGTTCGCCGGCGACGACAGCCTGATCCCGCCGCAGATCCGCATCGAGAAGCAGCGCCCCTACAGCCCGCCCGAGATCGGGACTGCAATCACCCAGGAGACCGCGCGCGCGTCGGCGTCCCTGCCCGCACCGGCCAACGCCCGGGGCGAGCCCGAGGCGGACGAGCCGGACGCCGAGCCCGAGACCGCCGTCGCCACGATCGCCGAACCGACCGAGGCGCCCGTCGCCGCGGACGGGTCGGCCGAGGACGAGGAACGCCGTCGCCGCCGTCGCCGCCGTCGCCGTCGCGGCGGCCGGCGCGAGGAAGGCGCCGTCGCGGGGGCGGCGGAGGAAGGCGGCGAGCCGGAATCGGCGGACGCAAGCGCGATGACCGAAGCCACCGTCAACTTCCCCGCCGCCGAGGTGTCGGCGGAGCCCGGGGCCGAACCGGCCGACGCGACGCCCGAGGCGGAGCCGACAGACGCGCAAATGGTTGCGCCGAACGACGGCCATAACGCGGAGCCGATCGGCGGGCAGATGGAAGGCGTGCCCGAACATGCCGAACCCGCGGCGGTGGCCACGGAGGATGCCGAAAGCCCGGCCCGCCGCCGCGGCCGACGCGGTGGCCGGCGCCGCCGTCGCGAGGACGACGTGCTGCCGAGCGTCGCCGCCCCCGGTGCCGAGCAACCCGACCTGCCGCCGGTCTATGCCGGCCCCACCCCCGCCAACCCGTTCGGCGGCCACATGTTCGATATCTTCGACGTGCTGGAGCAGGCCGAAGCCCGTGCCGTCGCCCCGCCCCCCGCGGCGATGCCGCCCGCCGCCGCGGCCGCGGCCCCGATCGCGTCGCTCGCGCCCGAGGCCGCAATCGTCCCCCCGCCGGCACCCGAGCCGCCGGCCGCAGCGGACGCGACGCCCGCCGCGACCTCGGCAGGGGCCGACGGCACTGCCACGCCACCGCCCATCGCCGCGCCGGAGCCGATCGCTCCGCCGACCGACCTTGCCCCGCCGACCGACCTTGCTGCCGAGATGCCCGCCGCTGCATCGGAACCGGAACCGGATCCGGCAATCAAGCCGATCGTGGTCGGCGCCGAACCGGAACCGCCAGCCGAAAAGAAGCGCGGCTGGTGGCGCCGGCCGGCGTAGCGCCAGCCATCGGCGGCCCGGCCCGCGGCAGGCTCTTC
>JABBNW010000267.1 GCA_019352115.1 Pseudomonadota bacterium | reverse complement strand
CGTCCCGCTGCGCGCGCGCCGCTGCCAGTTCGGCCTCGTCATGATAGCCGATCAGGATGCCGGCGTTCAGCTGCGCGCGGCCCGCATAGGGGGCGATGTGCGCATCCGGCATTGTGATGCGGCTGTGGTCGGCGAGCGCCCAGTCCAGCAGCGCGGCGCGCAGGCGGGCGATCTCGCTGCCGCAGGCGGGATCGGCGCCGCGGTCGTGGAATTCCTGCGGGTCGGTGGCGAGGTCGTACAGCATCGGGCGGAAGCCGGGGGCATGTATCAGTTTCCACCGCCCGTCGAACACCATGAACAGCCGGCAGTCCGGGATCGGCTGGCCGAGGGTCAGCCGGGCCTCCTGCATCGCGTAGTCGTATTCGGAGAATACGAAGCGACGCGGTGCGGGCGGCGGTTCGCCGTGCAGGTAGGGCAGCAGGGATCGGCCTTCCAGGATGTGGCTCGCCGGCGTGCCGCCGCACCAGGCGACGAAGCTGGGCGCGAGATCGATCGCCTCCACCAGCGCCTCGCACGTGCTGCCGCGAGTCGCATCCGCCGCCGGCGAGGGGTCGACGACGATCAGCGGGATTTTCACCGAGACCTCGTGGAAAAGGTCCTTCTCGCCCAGCCAGTGGTCGCCCAGGTAGTCGCCGTGATCGGAGGTCAAGACGATCATGGTGTTCTCGGTCAGGCCACGATCGTCAAGGAATCGGAACAACAGGCCGAGCTGGTCGTCGATCTGGCGGATCAGGCCCATGTAGGTCGGGATGACCCGGGCGCGCACGTCATCACGCGCGAAGTTGCGCGCGGCGCGCATGGCCATGAACGCGGCATAGACGGGGTGCGGGGCGCCACGTTCGGCCGCCGACCGGACGGGCGGGACCACGTCCGCAGCGGTGTAAAGGGCGTGGTAGGGCGCCGGGGCAAGGTACGGCCAGTGCGGCTTGATATAGGAAAGATGCAGGCACCAGGGGCGCCCGTCGCAGCCCGCCTGGTCGATGAAGTCCATCGCCCGGCGAGTCATGTAGGGCGTTTCGGAATGAAATTCGGGGATGCGCGCCGGCTTGTCGGCGTGTGCGAGCAGCCAGCCGCTGAGCAATTCCCCACCCGGACCGGCGGCGGAATTGGCCCATTCCTCCCATGGGTTGGCGCCGGGGAAGCCTTGCGCGCGGAGATAGTCGTTGTAGGCCGGCTTTTCCCGCGCAGGGCCTGGGTGCAGGCCGTCGTCCCGCTCAAACGGTTCGAACCCGCATTGGGATTCTTGCACGCCGACCGCGGATGCGGGATCGATGCCGAGCCGGGCCAGCCCTTCCGCGTCCGCGCGCATATGCGTCTTGCCGACCAATACGCTGCGCATGCCGAGCGCGCCGAGATGCGCGCCCAGGGTCGGCTCCCCCACCCGCAGGGGGAACTGGTTCCAGTGCGAGCCGTGCGAGCGCATGTAGCGCCCGGTGTAGAAGCTCATGCGCGACGGGCCGCAGACCGGGGATTGCACATAGGCGCGGGTGAAGCGCACGCCGCGCGCGGCCAGCGCGTCGATGTTCGGCGTCCGCAACGTGGGATGGCCGGCGCAGCCCAGGTAGTCGAACCGGAGCTGGTCGCACATGATCCAGAGGATGTTGCGCCCGGCCATGGCGGCGCGTCCGGCGATCAGCGCCCGGTCAGGATGCGTTCGAAGAGCTGCTTCACCGAGGGGATGAAGCCGTTCGAGTAGAACGGATCGCGGGCGAAGCGGAATCCGTTATGGCCGGAGAACATCAGGTTGCGCTCCACGGTGTCCGGCAGGTCGCTCTCGTGGGCGATATCCTGCAATGTCTTCTGGATGCAGAAGCTGCGCGGGTCGGGGCGCTTGCCGGTGCTGTGCTCGGCCTCGTGCTGGGACCAGTTGGAGAAGCGGCACTGACTGAGGCAGCCCATGCAGGCGATCTGGTCGGTCGTGATTTCGCGCATCCGCTCCGGCGTGACGAAGATCAGGGTGGAATCCGGGGTGCGCATCGCCTCGGTGAAGCCCTGCGCTTCCCAGGCGCGCGCGCGTTCAAGGTCAGCGCGGGTGAGATAGACGATCCGCTTGCGCGGGCCGACGCCGTATTCGGCGACGTGCTCGCCGACCGGTTCAGCCGTGAAGGCGACCTGGCGATCGCTGCGTTCGCGCAGTTCCTGGATGAAGCCGTTGTTCACCGCGCTGGAATAGAAGCCGGTGGGCGAGAACCGATTGAGGAAGATGTCGCCTTCCTGCAAGGTCAGCAGGCGCTTCTTCCACGCCTCGCCGATCGGCGATTCCTGGGTCAGCAGCGGGCGGGTGCCGAACTGGAAGGCGATCGGGCCAAGTTCCGGATTGTCGATCCAGTTCTCCCATTCCTCCAGCCACCACACCCCGCCGGCCATGATGATGGGCGTTTCGCCGAGCCCGTATTCGCGCATCACCTTGCGCAAGGCGAGTACCCGCGGGTAGGGATCTTCCGGCTTGGTAGGGTCTTCGGAGTTGGACAGGCCGTTGTGGCCGCCGGCGAGCCAGGGGTCCTCGTAGACTACGCCGCCCAGCAGCTCCGCGGTCTTGCTGTAGGCGCGCTTCCACAACGCGTTGAAGGCACGCGCCGAGGAGATGATCGGGTAGTAGTAGACGTTGAACCGCGCGGCGATCTCCGACAGGCGGTACGGCATGCCGGCGCCGCAGGTGATGCCGGAGATGATGCCCTTCGCCTGTTCCAGCACCTCGGTGATGATGCGTTCGGCCGCACCCATCTCCCACAGGATGTTGGCGTGGATGCGCCCGTGGCCGGCGGCGAGGTCGTAGGCGCGGCGTGCCTGCGTGAGTGCGCCGCGGATGGCGTACGCCACCAGTTCCTCGTGCCGGTCGGTGCGGGTACGGCCATGGTAGAGCTGCGGGATGGGACGGCCGTCGGCGTCGAAACTGTCGGCGTTGACGGCGGAGAACGTGCCGATCCCGCCCGCGGCGGCCCAGTTGCCGGAGGAGAGGCCGTTGGAGATGGCCACACCCTTGCCGCCTTCGACCAGCGGCAGGATGTCGGCTCCGCCCATGCGGATGGCGTTGAGCAGTTTCATGGCGGGGTCAGATCGGCACGCCGCGACGCACCGCCTGGCGGCGTAGTCTCGAATCGTCGCACGTCACGGCCTCATCCCCATGGCACCCGGTTCTCCGACCCCAAATTGGAGAGAAATGGCAGCGGAGGCAACTGTCACGCGCGGGCCAGGCGGAAACCGGCCCGCGCGCTGCCGCCCCGCTACTCCCCGGCGGGCGTCTCGAACGCCGGCTGGTCGCGCCGCTCGAACCGGTCGCGGCCCGGCTTCGCGCCCACCTGGTCGGAGATATCCGCCCCTGTCGCCTGATCGACCATCCGCATCGACAGCTTGACCTTGCCGCGATCGTCGAACCCGATCACCTTCACCTTCACCGCGTCGCCGACGTTCACCACGTCGCCGGTCTTCCCCACCCGCCCCTGCTGCAGCTCGCTGATATGCACGAGCCCGTCCTTGGCGCCGAGGAAATTCACGAAGGCCCCGAAATCGGCGGTCTTCACCACCTTGCCGTTGTAGATCGCGCCGATCTCCGGCTCCGCCACGATGCCGCGGATGCGGTCGATCGCCGCCTGCGCCCGCTCCGGATCGGAGGCGGCGATCTTGATCGTGCCGTCGTCCTCGATGTCGATCTTGCAGCCCGTCAACTCGACGATCTCGCGGATCACCTTGCCGCCGGTGCCGATCACTTCGCGGATCTTGTCCTTCGGCACGGTGATGATGGTGATCCGCGGCGCCGTCGCCGCCACGTCCGACCGCGCCCCGGTGATGGCGCGCGCCATTTCGCCCAGGATGTGCAGCCGCCCGTCCTTCGCCTGATCGAGAGCGATGCGCATGATCGCCGGCGTGATGGACGTGATCTTGATGTCCATCTGCAAGGACGTCACGCCCCGCTCGGTGCCCGCGACCTTGAAGTCCATGTCGCCGAGATGGTCCTCGTCGCCCAGGATGTCGGACAGCACGGCGAAGCCGCGATCCTCCTTGATGAGCCCCATGGCGATGCCCGCCACCGGCCGCAACAGCGGCACGCCGGCGTCCATCAGCGCGAGCGACGAACCGCACACCGTCGCCATCGACGAGGACCCGTTGCTCTCGGTGATCTCGGAGACCACGCGCAAGGTGTACGGGAACTTGTCCTTCGCCGGCAGCAGCGGATGGATCGCCCGCCAGGCGAGCTTGCCGTGGCCGATCTCACGTCGGCCGGGCGAGCCCATGCGCCCCGTCTCCCCCACCGAATAGGGGGGGAAATTGTAGTGCAGCATGAAGTGCTCGCGGTACTCGCCTTCCAGCGCGTCGATGATCTGCTCGTCCTGCCCGGTCCCGAGGGTCGCCACGCACAGCGCCTGCGTCTCCCCGCGGGTGAACAGCGCGGACCCATGCGCGCGCGGCAGCACGCCCACCTCGGCCATGATCGGGCGCACCGTCTTCGTGTCGCGCCCGTCGATGCGCAGCCCGGTGTCCAGGATCGCGTTGCGGACGATGTCGGCTTCCAGCTCCTTGAAGGCGCCCTTGACCTTCTCGACATCCACGCCGTCGGCCGCAAGCGCGGCCAGCGCGGATTTCTTCGCCGCCCCGATCCGCTCGTGGCGCACCTGCTTCTCGCGCTCGGCGTAGGCGGCGGTCAGCGGCGCACGGCCCGCGGCGTCCAGCTTCGCGGCCAGCGCCTGCTCCTCGGCCGAAGCTTCCGGCAGCGGCCAGGGCTCCTTCGCGGCCCGCTCGGCCAGTTCGATGATCGCGGCGATCACCGGCTGGAATGCCGTGTGGCCGAAGGTCACGGCGCCGAGCATCACGTCTTCGGACAGTTCGCGCGCTTCGGATTCCACCATCAGCACGCCCTCGGTGGTGCCGGCCAGCACCAGATCGAGCGCGCTATCTTCCAACTGCGCCGCGGTCGGGTTCAGGATGTACTCGCCGTTCGCATAGCCCACGCGCGCGGCGGCGATCGGGCCGAAGAACGGGATGCCGGACAGGGTCAGCGCCGCCGAGCACCCGATCATGGCGACCACGTCCGGATTGTTCTCCAGATCGTGGCTGAGGACGGTGGCGATCACCTGCACCTCATTGCGGAACCCGTGCGGGAACAGCGGGCGGATCGGGCGATCGATCAGCCGCGAGGTCAGGACCTCCTTCTCCGTCGGCCGGCCCTCACGCTTGAAGAACCCGCCCGGGATCTTCCCCGCGGCGAATGTCTTTTCCTGGTAGTTCACGGTGAGCGGGAAGAAATCCTGCCCCGGCTTGGCGCTGCGCGCGCCGACCGCGGTGCAGAGCACGATGGTGTCGCCGTAGCGCACCAGCACCGCGCCATCGGCCTGGCGGGCCATCTTGCCGGTTTCCAGGATGAGCTTGCGCCCGCCCCAGTCGAGTTCCTTGCGGAAGTAATTGAACATGGATCGTCCTTGCGATGCACCGGGCATCGGCGGACGGCAATCCGGGCGATCCGTGCGTCCCCCATCTCGTTCGCGGGCTACGGCGTCTCGGGTCGCAGGGGGCGCGGCGCCGGGGCGCACGCGCAAGCCTTGCGGCCGGAAACGCCGTCCTTGTCCCACGTCTTCGGGCAGCCGGATCGGCGGTTTGAGGTCCGCCGCGGTCGCGGCGTGTGGGAGGCCTGGCCCCCGCGTTGCCTCGCGCCCCTATGGCACGAGGGTCGATGCCGGCTGCCGCCCCATATAGTACGGCAGCCAGGAAAATTCAGGCCGGAGCCCTTCTCCCTCCCCCCTTGCGGGAGAGGGCCGGGGTAGGGGGTGCGAACCGCTCGGAATTTTCGTGCGGTTCGCACCCCCCACCCCGCCCCCCCAAGGGGGGAGGGAGAAGGGCTCCGTCCGGTCAGCGGCGCAGGCTGAGGCGGCCG
>JABBNW010000266.1 GCA_019352115.1 Pseudomonadota bacterium | reverse complement strand
TCGTGCAGGCACTCGAAATAGGCCATCTCCGGGGCGTAGCCGGCTTCGACCAGGGTTTCGAAGCCGCCCTTGATGAGCTCGACCAGGCCGCCGCACAGCACCACCTGCTCGCCGAACAGGTCGGTTTCGCATTCCTCCTTGAAGGTCGTTTCGATGATGCCGGCACGTCCGCCGCCGATGGCCGACGCGTACGACAGCGCGATCTCCAGTGCGTTGCCGGACGGGTTCTGCGCGACCGCGACCAGGCAGGGCACGCCGCCGCCGCGCTGGTATTCGCTGCGGACGGTGTGGCCCGGGCCTTTCGGCGCGATCATGAACACGTCGATATCGGCGCGCGGGTCGAGCAGGTTGAAATGCACATTCAGCCCGTGCGCGAACGCCAGGGCCGCGCCCGGCTTCATGTTGGGGCCCAGCTTCTCGCGATAGAGATCGCCCTGGCCTTCGTCGGGGGTCAGCACCATGACGACGTCGGCCCATTTGGCGCAGTCGGCCGGGTCCATCACCTTGAGCCCGGCGGCCTCGGCCTTGGCGACGCCGGCGGAGCCCGCGCGCAGGCCGACCGCAAGCTCCTTCACGCCGCTCTCTTTCAGGTTGTTGGCATGGGCATGACCCTGGCTGCCGTAGCCGATGATGGCGACGCGCTTGCCCTTGATCAGGTTCACGTCGGCGTCGCGATCGTAATAGACACGCATGGTTCGCAGTCCTTCTGGTGGAAAATCCGGTCAGATCGTGCGGCTGCCGCGGGCGATGGCGGCAACCCCGGTGCGGGAGACCTCGGCGAGGCCGAGCGGGCGCATCAGCTCGATGAAGGCATCGAGCTTGTCGGTGGCGCCAGTCAGTTCGAAGACGAAGCTTTCGATCGTGGTATCGACGACCCGGGCGCGGAAGCTGTCGGCGATGCGCAGCGATTCCACACGCGCATCGCCGGTGCCGAGCACTTTCACCAGTGCCATCTCGCGCGCGACATGCGCCCCCTCGCGCGTCAGGTCCGCCACCCGGTGCACCGGCACCAGCCGCTCGAGCTGGGCCTTGATCTGCTCGATCACCATCTCGGTGCCGGAGGTCACGACGTTGATGCGCGATTGCCCGCGTGCATCGTCCACCGGTGCCACGGTGAGGCTGTCGATATTGTAGCCGCGACCGGAGAACAGGCCGATGACGCGCGCGAGCACGCCGGATTCGTTATCGACCAGCACCGAGATGGTGGCGCTGCGCAACTGGTGATTGTCGGGTCCGGGCATCGTCCTACACCAGCACCAGGCCTTCGTCGGTGATGCCGCGCGCCTCGTCCTCGTGCTCCGGCCCCAGGATCATTTCGTTATGCGCGGCCCCGGACGGGATCATCGGGAAGCAGTTCTCCTTCGGATCGACTGCGATATCGGCGATCACCGCGCGCGGCGAGGCAAGCATCTCGCGGATCACGTCGTCGAGCTGGTCGACCGTCTCGGCGCGCAGCCCGGTGGCGTGGAAGGCGTCGGCGAGCTTGACGAAATCCGGCAGCGCGTTCGAGTAGCTTTCCGAATAGCGGCTGCCGTGCAGCAGCTCCTGCCACTGGCGGATCATTCCCATGTACTGGTTGTTCAGGATGAACACCTTCACCGGCAGGCGGTACTGCGCGAGCGTGCCCATCTCCTGGATGTTCATCAGCACCGACGCCTCGCCGGCGATGTCGATCACCAGCGCGTCCGGGTGCGCGACCTGCACGCCCATCGCCGCCGGCAGGCCGTAGCCCATGGTGCCGAGGCCGCCCGACGTCATCCAGCGGTTCGGCCGTTCGAAACCGAAATGCTGCGCGGCCCACATCTGGTGCTGGCCCACTTCGGTCGTTATGAACACGTCCTTCGCTTGCGCGCGGGTGAATTCGTGCAGCCGACGGATCGCGTATTGCGGCTTGATGATCGCGCCCGGGGTCATGTCCTGGGTGAAGCGCAGGCAGTCCTTGGCGCGCCACTCGTCGATCTGCCGCCACCAGGTCGCCAGCGCCGCGCGGTCGACCGGCGCGGCGTCCTCCGCCCAGGCCGCAGCCAGGCCGGCGATCGCGCGCCCGGCGTCGCCCACGATCGCGACATCGACGGGCACCGTCTTGTTGATGCTGGACGGGTCGATGTCGATATGGATCTTGCGCGCGTCCGGGCAGAACGCGGCAAGCCGCCCGGTCACCCGGTCGTCGAACCGCGCGCCGATCGCGAGCAGCACGTCCGCACCGTGCATCGCGAGGTTGGCTTCGTACGTGCCGTGCATCCCCAGCATGCCGAGGAACTGCGGGTCGGATGCCGGGAACGTGCCGAGCCCCATCAGGGTGTTGGTGCAGGGAAATCCCGTTTCACGAACGAAGCGGGTCAGCGCCGCGGAGGCGTCCGGCCCGGCGTTCACCACGCCGCCGCCGACATACACCACCGGCCGCTTCGCCGCCTTCAACATGGCGGCGGCGCGGCGGAGCTGGACCGGATCGGGTTCGGTGCGCGGGCGATACGTCGCGTGCGCCGTCACCGGCGGCGTGTAGGGCGCGCGGCCGATCAGGATGTCCTTCGGCAGATCGATCAACACCGGGCCGGGCCGGCCGGAGCGGGCGACGTAGAACGCCTCGTGCACCACGCGCGCGAGATCGGCCGATCGTTTCACCAGGTAGTTGTGCTTGGTCGCCGGGCGGGTGATGCCGGTGGTGTCGGCTTCCTGGAACGCATCGTTGCCGATCAGATGCGTCGGCACCTGGCCGGTCAGGCACACGACGGGGACGGAATCCATCAGCGCATCGAGCAACCCGGTCACCGCGTTGGTCGCGCCGGGGCCGGAGGTGACCAGCACGACGCCGACCTTGCCGGTGGAGCGCGCGTAGCCTTCCGCGGCGTGCACCGCGCCCTGTTCGTGGCGGACCAGGATGTGGCGGATCGCGTTCTGGTTGAAGATGGCGTCGTAGATCGGCAGCACGGCGCCGCCCGGATAGCCGAAGACGACGTCCACGCCCTGGTCCTTCAGGGCGCGGAGCAGCACCTCCGCCCCCGATTGCATCGCCTCCGCCGACATTCGCGTTCTCCCATCCCGCAGGCCCGCGCGGCAGGGCCGCGAGGCAGGTCGGCACGCATAGGGCGCATGTTGCGTTGCGTCAAGCCGGGGCGCGAATAAACTCGATGATTTCGGCCAGATTCCTTTCCGAAAGTTGCGTCAGACCCGCGATTCGCGCATGGATCATATGCGTGCGCGCCGGCGGGGCGAGCGGATGGTGCCGCAACCAGGTGCTCTGGCGCTTCATGTAGCGTCCGGTGGCGGCGATCGCGCCGGCGGCCGCCGCGTCCAGGGGCAGGGCGCCGCGCAGATACGCGGCCAGTTCGGGCACGCCGTGCGCGCGCAGCGCCGGCAGCGCGGGATCGAGCGGCAAGGCCAGCAGCGCGCGCACTTCCTCGATGGCGCCGGCGTCCAGCATGGCGGCGAAGCGGGCGGCTGCGGCCTCGCGCAGTTCGGCCCGCGGCGGATCGACCACAATCGCGGCGAAATCCCAGCCGGATGGAGCGGCGGCGGCGAGGGGGCGCGCCTCCTGCCACGCCGCCAGGCCGCGGCCGGTGCCGCGCCAGACCTCCCAGCCGCGCGCGATGCGCTGGCCGTCGGTGGGGCGTAGGCGGGCCGCGGTTGCGGGATCGGCCGCGGCCAGGCGGGCGTGCAGGTGCGCGGGACCGAGTTCGGCCAGCAGCGCGCGTGCCTCGGCCCGCGCGGCGGGGCCGGGGTCGGGGACCTCCGCCAGGCCGCCCACCAGGGCGGCGAGATACATCCCACTGCCGCCGCACAGGATCGGCAGGCGGCCGGCGGCGCGGGCGGCCTCCATCTCTGCCAGCGCGGCGGCGCGCCACCAGGCGACGCTGCCCGGTGCGGCGGCGGGGCGCACGCCATACAGCGCGTGCGGGGCGCGCGCTTCGTCGGCGGCGGACGGGCGGGCGGTGAGGATGCGGAGTTCCCGGTACACCTGCATGGCGTCGGCGTTGATCACCACCCCGCCCAGCCGCTCTGCCAAGGCCAGCGCCAGGGCGGATTTCCCGCTCGCGGTGGGGCCGGCGACGATCAGGGCGGCTGGGTTGGGGGAAAAGGAGCCAGGAGGCATGCGGATCCGAGGGCAGGGGATGCGCGCAGGGTATGCGGCGTGGCGGCCGATCCCTCAACGCCTGTGCCGCCTGGCGGTCTGCTGTACGGTGCGCGCGATCTCCGACGTCGCCGCACCCTGCTTGTTCCACCGCCGCGGCGGCGGCGCGCGGTCAGGTGCCGCTCTCGGACATGCGCACGTAGCGGCGCCGCCCGGTCGCGGGGTGGAACCACACCGCCACCGGCGCGCCGGTGGTCGGGTCGCGGAACCGCTCCCCGCTCGGCTCCCACCCCGCGCCCGGCGGGCGGTCGGCGAGGCCGCCGTAGCGCCGTTCGAACAGCGTGCCGACGAGCAGCAGCGCCCCGAACACGCCGAGGCCCCAGGCCTGCGCCCCGGCGCCGAGCGCGGTCGCCAGCGCGGCGCCCGCGACCAGCAGCGCGCCCAGTACGATCAGCGCCGCGCGCAGCACCTCAGGCCGGTTCCAGCACGACCGCGGTGCCGTAGGCCACGATCTCGCTCATGGTCTGGCCGATCTCGGAGCTGTCGAAGCGCAGGGTCAGGATCGCGTTCGCGCCCATCAGGGCGGCGTTGTCGACCAGGCGGTCGACGGCGTGCTTGCGCGCCTCCTCCAGCATCTGCGTGTATTCGACGATCTCGCCCCCCACGAGGGAGCGCAGGCCGGCGGCCAGGTTGCCGCCGATGCCGCGGCTGCGCACGACCACCCCGAAGCATTGCCCCAGGGTCTGGCGCACCCGCTGTCCGGCGACCGTTTCCGACGTGATGACGAGCATGACCGATCCTTCCCATGTTGCGGCGGGCAGGGTGCCACGCGGAACGTCACGGAATGGTTACGCCGCCGCCGCGCCGCGCGCCCGGCTTGCCGGCCGGCCGCCCCGCTGCCAGTTTCCGCCGCCATGACCGACCCCGCATCGCATGTGCTGACCCTGGTGGCCGACCCGGCCGCGTACCCGCTGACCCCGGCGCTGCTCGCGCGGGTGCGCGACGCGGTGGGGGGCGGCGTCCCCGACATCCTCGCCGAAGGGGAAGCGGCGGACATCCCGCTTCCTGTCAGGCCCCCCGGGGAACCCGAGGACGGCGCGGCCCCGCCGGATCCCGCCCGTGACGTGGGTGCGCTGGCCCGCGCGGCGCTGGCGGGCGCCCCGGTCGACGCCCTGGTGCTGCCGGCCGCCGGGCGGCGCAAGCGGCTACTGATCGCCGACATGGACAGCACCATCGTCACCGGTGAGACCCTGGACGAACTGGCCGATTTCGCCGGGCTGAAGGCCGAGATCGCTGCCATCACCGCGCGCAGCATGAACGGGGAGATCGATTTCGCGACCGCCCTGCGCGAACGGGTCGCCATGCTGAAGGGCCTGGACATCGCGGCGCTGGAGGCTACCTGGGCGCGGGTCCGCCTGACCTCCGGCGCGGCCGAGCTGGTGGCGACCATGCGCGCGCACGGGGCGATGACGGCCCTCGTCTCAGGCGGGTTCACGTTTTTCACCGGCCGGGTGGCCGCCTTGGTGGGCTTCGACCTGCACCGGTCGAACGTGCTGGAACATGACGGTTCGGTGCTGACCGGCACCGTTGCCGCGCCGATCCTGGACCGCGACGCCAAGCGCACCACGTTGCTTGCCCTGTGCGCCGAGCACGGGCTGGCGCTGGCGGAGACAATGGCGGTCGGCGACGGCGCCAACGACCTGGCGATGCTGGCCGAGGCGGGGCTCGGGGTCGCGTTCCACGCCAAGCCGGTGGTGGCGGCGACGGCGCGGGCGCGGGTGGACCATACCGGGCTGCGGGCGCTGCTGTTCGCGCAGGGGTATCGGGCAGGCGAGATCGT
>JABBNW010000265.1 GCA_019352115.1 Pseudomonadota bacterium | reverse complement strand
CTCGCGGAACTGGGCCTCTGCACGGACACCGTGCGCCTGCCGCTCACCCGCGCGACGCCGGCCACCGCCGAGCGCCTGCGCCACGTGCTGGCCACCGTGATGCCGATCGAGACCGCCGCCGTCCCGCGACCGCGCTACCGGCTGGTGGGGTGATACGCGTCGGTTCACAGCCCCAGCCGCTGGCGGACCTCGGCGCCGGCGGCCGGTGTGTCGTCGAGCGGTGCCGTGGGCCATAGTTCCAGCCGCCCGGCAAAGCGGCGTATGCGGCCGTCGGCCAGGAGGCCTTCCGTGAACTGGCTGATCCGGCGCGACCGTCCGGGCAGTTCCGCCAGCAATACGGGGGCGCGGGTGGCGACGGCCTCGGAGACCATGGAGACGCTGTCCTCGGTCGCGACCACCGCGTCGGCCAGCGCCAGCATCCCGAAATAGGGATTTTCCCCGGTGCCATCCCAGACGAAGGCCCCACGCGGGGCAAGGGCCTCGGCCAGCGCGCGGGTCACCTCGGGATCGGTGCGGCGGGAGGGGGTGAGCATCAGGCCCACGTGATCCCGGTCCATCATTTCGGCGAGTTGGGCGGCCAGGCGTTGCCCGGTCGGCACGTCCAGCCGGTGGCGCCCGTTGCTGCCGCCGACCAGCACGGCGACCAACGGGCGGGGCAAGACCGCGAACGTGTCGCGCCAGGCCTCCGCCGCCGCGGCCAGGCGTGCCGGGGTGACCCGATGCAGCGCGGTGCGGGTGACGATCACGTTCGGCCCGGTCAGGCGGTCGTGGCGGTTCACCACCACGACGTCGAAGCGGCGCGGGTCCATGCGCGGGTGCTGCACCTGAACGATGCGCACCTGGTCGGATCGCGCCGTGTGGCGGCGCAGGGCCGCGCCGACCACGGCACCCATCCCGCCGCAGGCGATCGCCAGCGCCGGATACGGCGGTGCGACCGCGGCGCCCACCGTGCCGAGCGGATTCGGCCAGAAGCGCGCCGACAGCAGGTGCCAGGGCGGGCGCGGGACCAGTTCGTGCAGCTCCGGGGCGAGACCGGCCGCTTCCGCGAGACCCAGTCCCTGGGCCTGCAGGCCGGCGTAGCTCTCGCTGAGCAGCCAGCAGTTCGGGGCGCTCACCGCCCCCGGAAGCGGGGCGTCCGCTTTTCCTTGTAGGCGCGGATACCCTCGGCCATGTCCTCGCTGGAGCGGACGCGGGCGATGGCGCGGCTGGTGGCGACCAGGCGTTCCACCGGGCCGACCGGGACGATCTCGCCGACCAGCCGCTTCAGGGTGCCGAGCACGAGCGGCGCCTGTTCGAGCAGGGTCTCCGCCATGGCGATCGCCTCCGCCTCGTGCTGCCCGGGCGGCGTGACGCGGTTGACGAAGCCCACGTCATAGGCGCGCTGCGCGGGGATTTTCGCGCCCAGCAGCATCATTTCCATCGCCAGGTGGTGCGGCATGCGCGTGACGAGGGAGGAGATCATGCCGCCGGTGGTGCCGAGCTTCGCCTCCGGATAGTAGAACGTCGTGGTTTCGGAAGCGACCAGCAGGTCGCACATCATCACCAGCACGACGCCGCCGCCGACGCACCAGCCGGAGGTGGCGGCGATGACCGGTTTCTCGGTGGCGAACCCCACGCCCGGAATGCAGCGCCACAGCTCCGGCAGGTCGGACACGTCCGCCCCGGCGGTGAAGGCGCGTTCCCCGGCGGCGGAGATCACCGCGACCCGCTGGTCCGACCGGTCGAACGCCTCGAACGCGGCCTGCAGGTCGCGTGCGACGGCGGCGGAGATCGCGTTCAGCCGGTCCGGCCGGTTGATGCGGATGATCGAGATGGGGCCGCGTTGCTCGACCGTGACGACGTCCATGTCAGGCTTCTCCCGGGAAGGCTTTCATCTGCGCGGCGACGAACTCGGCGGTCGCGGCGAGACCCGCTTGCACCGGGATCGGGCCGGAGGCAACCCGCGCGGCGTGCCGCGCCGGGTCCGCGCCCAGGGTGGGCAGATGCGCCGCCGCGGCGGTGGCGGGCGTGCCGTCATTGCGCCCGCAGGAAGATGCCGGGACCCGCGAGCGGATCCCGGCGTGGTTCCCGGCGCGGTCAGATGCCTTCGATCACCTCCCCGAAGCGCGCCCAGGTCTTGCCGTCCCACTTGGCGAGCTGCATCGCCTTGGTCGGGTGGTAGTTGGTCGGGCTGGTGTTCACCGTGATGCCCGGCAGCAGCACCGGCACCTCCAGGCCATGGATCGAGGTCACCGCCTTCATCACGTTGGCACGGGAGAAGTTGCCGTTGCAGTGGTCGAGCACGCTGCGCATCGTGTAGCACAGCCCGTAGGCGGAGACGTAGCCGCCGTCGGTGATGTCGCCGTGCGGCAGGTATTTCGCCATGAAGGCGCGGAACTGCTTCATCCCGGCGTCCTTGTCCCACGCCGGATCGGTGGTGTCTTTCAGATAGAGCCCGCTGATCATCCCGATCGCGCTTTCCACCCCGGCCGGGCGGAGCACCGATCCGACCGAGATCGACACGTTGGTCATGAAGAACATCGGGTGCCAGTTGAGGCTGTGCACCTTGCGGATCGCCTGGGCGGCGAATTTCGGCGTTGCCGCGACCAGCAGGGTGTCGGCGCCTGAAGCCTGCAACTCGGTGATCTGGGAATCGACGGTCGGGTCCGTCACCTCGTAGCTGGTGACCTTGACCACCCGCTTGTCCCAGTCCTTGCCGAGCACGTCGCGCACGCCGTCCGGGTAGTCCTTGCCGAAATCGTCGTTCTGGAACAAGATCCCGAGCTTGGCGTTCGGCTTCTCCTTCAGCATGTATTTCGTATAGATCTGCGCTTCCGCGCGGTAGCTGGGCTGCCAGCCGATGGTCCACGGGAATTTCTTGTAGTCGCCCCATTTGTCCGCGCCGGTGGCGACGAACAATTGCGGCACCTTGTTGTGGTTGCAGTAGCGCTCGATCGCCGAGTTGGTGGGCGTGCCGAGGGTGGCGAACAGGAAATCGACCTTGTCCTGCTCGACCAGCCGGCGCACGTCCTCCACCGTCTTGGGCGGGCTGTAGCCGTCGTCGTAGGACAGGTAGTCGATCTTGTGGCCGGCGATGCCGCCCTGGTCGTTGACCATGCGGAAGAAGGCCGTCTCCAGGTGGCCGAGCACGCCGTAGGCCGAGGCGGGGCCGCTGTAGGGGCTCGTGTTGCCGATCTTGAGTTTGTGCGCAGTCACGCCCGGGGTTGCCGCGCGGGCACCGGGGCTCGCGGCTGCCGCCGCTGCGGCCATGCCACCGGCCAGGACCGCTCGTCTTTTGATCGTCATGAACGCCGTTCCTCGTGTTTGATGTTTTGTTGGGCGGCCCGACCGCGGGCGGTGCGGGCTGCACCGCGCAGCCTGCCCGTCCCGCCGACCGAAGACAACGGGCTCGTGCGTCCGGCCGGGAGTCCTCCACGGAGACGGGACGCTGAAAAAAGGATACCTCCGGCAAGAAAATAGGCATATTCGCACTGGCGGGCCTGAGCGCCGCCCGGTAAGCTTCGCCGCATTCCCCGGGCCCCTCGCGCGGCTTCGGGCGCAGGAGTGGGGGGGCCGCGCGACGCCATGCAGGAACGGGAGATCCATTCCGCACTCGATGAAGCCCGGATCGCGGCGCGCTACCAGCCGATCGTGCGGCTGGTCGATCGTGCGCCCGTGGCGCTGGAGGCGCTTGCCCGGCTGCGCCATCCGGTGCACGGGTTGGTCTCGGCCGGAAGCTTCGTGCCGCAGATCGAGCTGGCCGGGCTGTCGCGCCAGCTCACCGACCAGGTGGCGGCATCCATCTTCGCCGATCTGGCCGCCGCGGACCCGGCGCTGCTCGATCTGGTGGTCGGGATCAACATCCCGCTCGACCTGCTGCTGCTGCCAGGCACGCTCGACCGGCTGGACGCCGGGCGGGACGCCGCCGGCGTGGCCGCGGCGCGGCTGGCCATCGAGCTGACCGAAAGCCAGCCGGTGGAGGACGCCCCGGCCCTCGGCCGAACCCTGGAACGGGTGCGGCGGGCCGGCTACGGGGTCGTCATCGACGACGTCGCTCCGGCGATGACCTGGGTGGATGCGCTGCTCGACCTGCCGTTCACCGGCCTCAAACTCGATGCCAGCCTGGTCCGCGGCTGGGCCCGGAATGCGGCGGCGTGCGGCTATGCCGGCAGAATCGTCGCCGCGGCCCGCCGGCGCGGCATGGTCGTGACGGCCGAAGGTGTCGAAGACCGTGCGACATGGGCGCGGATGGCGGACCTCGGGGCCGACCAGGTGCAGGGGTATCTGGTCGGCCGCGCCATGACGGCCGCGGCCCTGCCCGCCTGGCGCGCGGCGTGGGATCGGCCGCCGGTCCGGGCGGCGGGCAGCCGCGCCAGGGCCTGAACGGCGAGCCTACAGATTGACCGGCGCGCCGGTCCATACCGCCCGATACAGCGCCACGATCGCCGCCGAATCCGGTACCCGCGGGTTGTTGGCGGGGCTGCCGGAGCCGAGCGCCTGCTCGGCCATCAGCGCCATCTTGTCGTGCCAGGCCGTGTCCGCGATGCCGAAGGCGGCCGGGGTGGGCACCGCCAGCTCCGTGTTCAGGGCGCCGAGGCCGGCGAGCAGCTTCGCCCCGGCGATGGCATCCGGATCGGTCGGGGCGGCAAAGCCGATGCGGCGCGCGGCCTCCGCGTAGCGGGCGGGGGCGCCTTGCAGGGAATAGGCGGTGACGGCGGGCAGCAGCATGGCGTTGGACAGGCCGTGCGGGACGTGGAAATGCGCGCCGATCGGGCGCGACATGCCGTGCACCAGCGCGACCGAGGCGTTGGAGAACGCGAGGCCCGCCTGGGTCGCGCCGAGCATCATCCCTTCCCGCGCGGCGGCGTTGCGGGGTTCGGCGTAGGCGGCGCGCAGGTGCTGGCCGATCAGCCCCATGGCGGACAGGGCGAAGGCGTCGGAGAACGGGTTGGCGCGCTTGGAGACGTAGGCTTCCAGCGCATGGGTCAGGCTGTCGATGCCGGTGTCGGCGGTGGTGCGGGGGGGGACGGTGTAGGTGAGCTCGTAATCGACGATGGCGGCGAGCGGCAGGGCGCCGAGGCCGGCGATCAGCATCTTCTCGTCGCGTTCGGTGTCGGTGATGACGGTGAAGCGGGTGCACTCGCTGCCCGTGCCGGCGGTGGTGGGGATGGCGATGATGGGGACGGCGCCGCGGTCGGCCTGGGCGGGGGCTTTGTAGTCGCGCATCTTTCCCCCTCCGGCGGCCAGGATGGCCATGGCCTTGGCGGTGTCGATCGGGGAGCCGCCGCCGAAGCCGATCAGGCAGTCGTAGGGGGCGCGGGCCATGGCGGCGACGCCGGCTTCCACGACCGTGTCGGTGGGGTCGGAGACGGTGTCGGCGAACACGTCGGGGTGCAGGCCGGCCGCGGTGAGGGGATCGAGGGCGTGGGCGATCAGGCCGGTCGCGACCATGACGGGGTCGGAGACGATCAGGGGGCGGGAGAGGCCGAATTTGGCGAGGACTTCGGGGAGCTGGCGGACCGCGCCGGGGGCGATGAGCATGTGGCGCGGGGCGGAAAAGGTGGCGGTGATTGGCATGGCGGGTCCTCCCTGCGGTTGGGAGGAGCATAGAGTGTGGAGGCAGGGGGAGCGAGGGGTGGCGGCGGCGGTGGAGGGCGGTTCGGGAACGGGACAGGCCGCTTGCAAATGCCACCGCAACCGCTTGCAGCCCGCCATCGGCGCGCCAGCGGAGGATTTCCAGGCGCCGTAGAGTCTGCGCCGTCTTGGGCTGCTTTCGGCGCCGGGGCGGGCCATTATGTTCTGATATCGCAACAATATGGACGTGCGAAACCCCGCCCCGCTTCAGCGGTCGAAAGTCGAGGGGCGGTAGCCTTGCGGGCCAAACTCGCGGGCCGCCGCGGCGTCGGACAGCCGGCGCCGGCGCGCGGCGAGCCGGGC
>JABBNW010000022.1 GCA_019352115.1 Pseudomonadota bacterium | reverse complement strand
TTCCTGCGGCGGCTGATCAAAGGGTCCTCCGGCAAGCAGTTCCTGATCGTGGATAATCTCCGAGTGCATAAGGCGGTGAAGGTCAGCCGCTGGGTGGCGGCACACAGCGACGAGATCGAGCTGTTTTTCCTGCCGCCCTACGCACCGGAGCACAATCCCGACGAGTACCTGAACAATGACCTGAAGCAGAAGCTGCGGAACTTGCCCCGGCCGGACACGCATGAGGAACTGGTCCGAGGCACGACGTCGGTGCTGCGGTCGCTCCAGCGCCAGCCGGATCGGATCAAGGCTTACTTCAGGCACAAGGATGTTCGTTACGCCGCGTAGAGTCATGTATATTGTTGGGGTATTAGTATTGCGCTGCCAGTCTGCGAGGGCGGCAAGGTGCGGCGTGACGGCGTTGATCGCGGCGGTGTAGGCTGCAATCGCATCCGATTGGGTGCACGGATCGTTGCTCGTCAGCAACGCACACCGTCCCTTCCGCCGCCACGTGTGGGATGATGCCGGGTCGCATCGGCCGATAGCGCGGCCGGCCGCGTCCAACCGGCCCGAACCGGCGATCGCCAGGAAGGCCGGAAATCCTCCTTCGCGCGGAGGATTTCCGGCCACCGGTCAATGGGAGATTTCCTCCAGCTGCAGGTTCAACGTCCGCGGACCGAAGCCGCCGATCGTGATGATCATCAGCACCATCGCGCCGCCGATGAAGAGAGCTACCCCGACCGTCCCGCCCTGGCGCAGGAAGAAGCCGATCAGGAGGCCGGCAAACGCAGCGCTGACCCGGCTCCAGGAATACACGAAGCCGACCGCACGGGCCCGGATCCGGGTCGGATAAAGCTCCGCCTGGTAATTGTGGAAGGCGAACGACAGCCAGTTGCTGGCAAGCGTCACGAGCACCCCGAAGAAGATCACCGCGGCGGCGTTCTGCTGCTCGGCGAACAGCAGCATGAACACGCCGATCCCCACGCCGGCCCAGACCAACTGCCATTTCCGCTCCATCCGGTCGGCAATCAGCATGCCGAGTAGCGGGCCGACCGGATTTGCGAGCGCGATGATGAACGCATATTGCAGGCTCGTCGTGACGTGCACCCCCTTGGCGATCAGCAGGGTCGGCACCCAGGCGGCGAAGCCGTAGAACCCGATCGTCTGCAGCAGGTTGAAGATCGACAGCACGAGGGTGCGCTTGCCATAGGGCGCCTTGAGAATCTCGGAGAAGCTGGTGTTCGCCGAAACGATCTCCCGCAGCGCGCCGGGGGTCGGTAGCGGCCCGCGAATGTCCTGGGACACCTGGGCCTCAATGTCGCGCATGACCTGCTCGGCCTGCTCCGCATGGCCGCGCATAGCGAGCCAGCGCGGGCTTTCCGGCAGGCCGAGGCGCACCCACCAGGCCGCCAGCGCACCCACCGCCGCGATCAGCGCCACCCAACGCCAGCCGTCGAGCCCGAGCGGATGGATCGGCACCAGCAGCCAGCCGAGCAGCGCCACCACCGGCACCACGCAGAACTCGATGAACTGGTAGAAGGCGAACGCCTTGCCGCGGCCCTTCGGCGGCACGAGCTCGGACAGGAAGGTGTCGATCGTCACCTGCTCCAGACCGACCCCGATGGCGGCGATAAACCGCCAGAGATCGACGCCGCCGGCGGTGGACTGGAATGCCATGATCGCGCTGGCCAGCGAGTACCAGACCAGGGAAATGGTGAAGATCCAGCGCCGCCCCATGAGATCGGCGATGAACCCGCAGCCCATGGTGCCGACAAACATTCCGGCGAAGGTGCAGAACACGAAGAAGCCGACGCCGCTGATCCCGAACAGCCCCACCGTGCTGGTCGTGAACAGGCCGCCCTTCACCAGGCCGGGGGCGATGTAGGCGGTCATGAATAGGCTGTACAGCTCGAACACGCCGCCGAGCGAGATCAGGAACACCATCCGCCAGATGGTGCGGGTGAAGGGCAGTCGATCGAGCCTTGCCGCGATCTCGGCGGCATGCCTCTGGGACGTTCGTTCGCTCACTCGTTTCCTCCGTTTGCTTCAGCCTTGCCGGCGGCACGATCGCGTCGGCGGGATTATGGTTTAGTGGTCCAGGCGGTGGATCGCCTCCGTGACGAGCTCGCCCATCTCGACGGTGCCGACCGCCCGCATGGCCGGCTGCATGATGTCCGCCGTGCGATAACCGGCCTGCAGCACGGAGCGGACCGCCCGCTCCATGCGCGCGGCGTCGGCCTCGCGCTCGAACGAATGGCGCAGCAGCATGGCGGCCGACAGGATCGCGGCCAGCGGATTGGCGATATCCCTGCCGGCGATGTCCGGCGCGGTGCCGTGGACCGGCTCGTAGAGCCCCTTGCGGTCCGCGCCGAGCGACGCGGACGGCAGCATGCCGATCGATCCGGTCAGCATGGCGGCGGCGTCGGAGAGGATGTCGCCGAACACGTTGCCCGCCACCATCACGTCGAACTGCCGCGGGTTGCGCACCAGCGCCATCGACGCGGCGTCCACATAGAGGTGCGACAGCTCCACGTCGGGATAGGCGCGTCCGACCTCGACCATCACTTCGCGCCAGAGCTGCATCGTCTCGAGGACGTTCGCCTTGTCCACCGAGCACAGCTTGCCCCGCCGGCGCGATGCGGCGCGGAACGCGACATGGGCGATGCGCTCCACCTCGGAGGCCGTATAGCGCATCGTGTTGATCCCGACCCGTTCGCCCGACGGTTCGGTGGTCACGCCGCGCGGCTCGCCGAAGTAGAGATCCCCGTTCAGCTCCCGCAGGATGAGCATGTCGAGGCCTTCGACCACCTCGGGTTTCAACGTGGACGCACCAACCAGCTCGGGAAACATGAACACCGGGCGGAAATTGGCGAACAGGCCGAGCGCCTTGCGCAGGCGCAACAGGCCGATGCCGGCCCCGGCGCTCGGCGGGCGGTGCTCGTCCTCCGGCACGCCGGCGCCGCCGAGCAGGATCGCGTCCGACTTGCGGGCAAGCTCCAGCGTCGCCGGGGGCAGTGGATCGCCCGCCGCCTCGTAGCCCGCACCGCCGATCGGCGCTTCCTGCATCTCATACGGCTGCGCATTGCCGAGCACGGCCTTGAGCGCCTTCACCGCTTCCGCCGTCACGTCCTTGCCGATGCCGTCACCCGGCAGAACCGCAATCTTCATTCTCAGCACTCCATATGGTGGTGTATCGCCATGCCGTCGCGCCTAGGCATTACGGCGTCCGTATCTGTGTTCAAACGATTCCACCTGCTCCATCTGCGAGAGCGTGTAGTCGAGCTCGTCGATGCCATTGAGCAGGCAGTCGCGCATGAACGGGTCGATCTCGAACCGATGGCTCGTGCCGTCCTGCAGGGTCACCAGCTCCGCCTCCAGGTCGATCGCGATGGTCCCCCCGGGGGTTTCGGCCAGTTGGGCGAGCAGGCCGTGGATCACCTCGGGCGGCAGCATGATCGGCAGCAGCCCGTTCTTCAGGCTGTTGCTGCGGAAGATGTCGCCGAAGCTGGGCGCGAGCACCGCCTGGATGCCGTAGTCGTGCAGGGCCCAGACCGCGTTCTCGCGCGAAGAGCCGCAGCCGAAGTTCTGCTCGGCGACCAGGATCCGCGCGCCGTCGAAGGGCGGCCGGTTCAGCACGAAATCGGGGTTCGGCACGCCGTCGGGCCCGAACCGGAGGTCGTGGAACAGATACCGGCCCAGGGTGCCGTCGCGTGGCTTGTGCAGGAAGCGGGCCGGAATGACCTGGTCGGTGTCGACATTCGGCCGATCGATTGGCGCCGCGCCGGCAACGATCCGCGTGATGGGTTCCATGCCCTATGCCCCCGCCACCAAGCGACGCACATCGGCGAAACGACCGGTCACCGCCGCCGCCGCCGCCATCGCCGGACCGACCAGATGCGTCCGCACGCCCTGTCCCTGGCGACCGACGAAATTGCGGTTGGAGGTGGAGACGCAGCGCTGTCCCGGCCGGCCCACTTCGCCATTCGTCCCAAGGCACATGGAGCAGCCGGCCTCCCGCCACTGAAACCCGGCGGCCTTGAAGATCCGGTCGAGCCCTTCCGCCTCGGCCTGCTCCTTCACCGGGCGCGAGCCGGGTACGACCCAGGCCTCGACCTCGGGGCCGACCTTGCGCCCGGCGGCGATCGCCGCGGCGGCGCGGAGATCCTCGATGCGGCCGTTGGTGCAGGACCCGATGAACACGCGGTCCACCGCGATGTCGGTCAGCGCCATGCCGGGCGCCAGGCCCATGTAGGCCAGGGCGCGGACCATGCCCTGGCGTCGTTCGATATCCGGCTCGGCGTCGGGGTCCGGCACCTGGCCGTCGATCGGGATCGCGTCCTGCGGGCTGGTCCCCCAGGTCACCATCGGCGCGATCCGGCTGGCGTCGATGACCACCTCGCGGTCGAACCGGGCCCCGGGATCGGACGGCAGGGCGCGCCATCGGGCCAGCGCCTGGTCCCAGTCGCGTCCGGTGGGGGCGTAGGGGCGGCCGGCGAGATAGGCGAACGTCACCTCATCCGGGGCGACCATGCCGGCGCGCGCCCCGGCCTCGATCGACATGTTGCATAGGGTGAGCCGGCCTTCCATCGTCAGGGCGGTGACCGCGGGGCCGGCATATTCGATCACATGCCCGGTGGCGCCGGCCGTGCCGATCGTGGCGATGATCGTCAGGATCAGGTCCTTCGCCGTGACCCCGACGGCCAGAGCGCCGTCCGCGAGGACGCGCATCACCCGTGGCCGGCGCTGCCACAGGGTCCGGGTGGCCAGCACATGCGTCACCTCGGTCATGCCGATCCCGAACGCCAGCGCGCCGAGCGCGCCATGCGTGGAGGTGTGGCTGTCCCCGCACACCAGGATCAGCCCCGGCTGGCTGATACCCTGCTCGGGTCCGATGACATGGACGATCCCCTGGCGGCGGTCCTGCAACCCGAACACGGTGATGTCCGCCGCCGCCGCGCGGTGCATCAGCGACTCGACCATGAACCGGCGCTCGGGATCGGGGATTTCGGCCAGTTCGCGCGTGTCAGTCGGTACATAATGGTCCGGGGTGCCGAAGATATGCTCCGGCGCGCGCGGCTTCAGACCGCGCTCTTCCAGGGAGTCGAAGGCAGGTGCGTAGCCGTCGTGGATCAGGTGGCGATCGACGTAGAGGAGGGTCTGCCCATCGTCGCGCTCGATGATCCGGTGCTCCGACCAGATCTTGTCGAACATCGTGCGAGGCCCGACCTGGGACTCCGTACTCATGCGATTTCCCCCCGTTGCCTGGACGGTTCCCGACGACCGTCCTTCCGCTTTGGCGGGCGGGTACTACCGCATCTGTCGGGGCGACCCGACTGGTCGTTCGGCAACGGGCTTTCGCGGTTCGCGATGCCGGCAGGCCGTCATGGCGGGGTCAGATATCCGACCAAGCGCCTGGCCGCGGGCGGAAGGGAGTTCGCTTCGCGGACACAGAGCATCCATTTCCGAACCGCCCAGGGCTCGTCCAGGCGGACCGAGGTCGCACCACGGCTCGGAACGTAGCGCGCCGCGCTCGCCTCCGGCATGAGGCCGACGCCGAGCCCCGCCTCGACCATCGCCCAGACCGTCTCGAATCCGTTCACCCGCAGGCGCAGTTTCAGCGGATGGCCGAGATCGGTCGCAGCGTGCTCGATCAGCATGTCGAGCGAGCTGCCCTTCTTCGGGCCCACCAGGTCGTGCGCCAGCAATTCGGCGAAGCGGAGGGTTGTCCGATCGCTCAGCGGATGCCCCGCCGGTACCAAGGCGACCAGCCGGTCGCTGTGATAGGGGAACAGTGTCAGGCCCGGTGCCGGGACATTCCCGCCGAAAATGCCGATGTCCGCCGCATTCTCGGCGACCGCCCCGACGATCTCCCGGCTCGTGTCCTCTTCGAGGTCGATGCGGACGCCGGGATGGAGGGTCAAGAAACGGCCCAGGTCCTGGGCCAGGTGCTGAACGATGCTGGAGACGCTGGCCCGAACCCGGACATGCCCGCGCAAACCCTTGGCATGTTCGCCAAGGTCGGTTTCGATCTCCACCAGATCGCGCAGGACCCGACGCGCATGGCGCAACAGCACGTGCGCCGACGGGGTGGGTGTCAGCCCCTTGGCCTGACGATAGAACAACTGGGTCTTGAGTGAGGCTTCGAGCATCGAGATGCGCTTGCTCACGGCGGACGGAACCGTGTAGGAGCGTTCCGCCGCGCGGGAGATGCTTTGCTCTTCGCAAACCGCCACGAACAGTTCAAGCGTCAGCAGATCGAAGCGCATCTTCACCGATGGCGGCAGGTCCGGTCGGGTCGGAACGCCCCGCCGCGTGGATCACGATGATAGGGTCCCGGTTCTTGAGTCTCGGCTGCGCGCCGCTTCCCGCTCGGACGCCAGACAGCGTTAGCACGACGGCCTGGATGTAGCCATCCTCGCCTCCCCTGCGTCCAGGGGACTCGCACTTGGAAAATCCTTGACGCCGGTGCGAATCGCTCCGCGCACTGGCAACGCGCGGCTGCACGATCTGCTGATGATAGCCCTGTGCACGGTGCTGTGCGGCGGGCAGCGCGCGACCGACATGGCCGAGTTTGCCCGCGCCAAGGAGATCTATGTGCGTGATTTCCTCAAGCTTTCCGCGGGTCTGCCCAGCCACGACACGTTCTCGCGTTTATTCCGCCTGCTCGACTGTTCCGACTCGGTTGCCCGGGCTCAGGTCCTTATTCCCCCGCAGGTCCAAAGTACCCACGCGGGGAGGGGAGTGACGTATCCTTATCCGCAGGCGAAGATCTCGTCCGTGTTGAACAACGGTGACAGCAATTCGTAGCCCTCGGGCCGGACCAGGATCATGTCCTGGATGTGCCAGTGGTCGATATGCGGCTCCATGGCGATCACCATGCCGGCTTCCAGGCGGCGGGGGCTGCCGCGGGCGATCACGGGTTCCTGCTGGTGCCACCAGCAGCCGACACTGTGACCGGCCAGCATGTGGTGATAGCGCAGTCCCTTGGCGGCGAAGTGTCCTACGACGCCATCGTAGACCTCGCCGGCGGTGCGACCGGGGCGGCATTCGTCGAGGCAGGCGCGGTAGATGTCGCGGATCGTGTGGTATTCGCGGCGTTGCTCGGCGCTGGGCGTGCCGACCACGGCGCAACGCGACTGATGACCCGGATAGCCGTTCAGGTAAGCGACGTAGTCGGTGCGGATCGCGTCACCCGCGGCGAAGGTGAAGTCGCTCTCGCCACCATAGGAGACGGTGTTCCGGCTGGAATTCAGGATCCCGTGCACGAAATGGCAGCCGGTGGCCAGGCATTCACCGACCAGCGCGGCATGCAGCTCGCGCTCCTTCATCCCGGGCCGGGCGCTGGGGAAATGCTTCAGATAGGCTCGGTCGAGCAAATCCGCGCCGGCCCGCAGCATTGCGATCTCGCCCGGGGTTTTGACCGCGCGCACGTCCTCCATCACCGCGGTGCAGTCCAGCATCGACATCTTCGGCAACGCCTTGCTTAGATGTTGCCAGTCCGCCGCGCTGATGAAATTCTGTTCGAAGCCTACCTTGCCGTCGGCCAGGCCCATGCCGGCCAGCACTGCGGCGACCCGTTCGATCGGTGGCTCGCTGTAGCCGGCATAGACTTCGATCTTGTCGATCCAGGAGTCCCGTTCCGGCAGGCCAGCAGCGATCGAATTCGTGACGATCGCCGGTTCGCCGTGCCGCGGCCAGATCACGTAGACGCCGCGCGGCGAGTCAGCCAGGTCGAGATGGCGGGCCAGGGTGCCCGGGTAGGCGAAGCCCGCCAGGTAGGTGAAGTTGATGCCGGTGCGGGCCACGATCGCGTCCAGTCCGGCCGCGTCCATCCTGTTCTCCAGCCGTGCCAGGTTCACCAGCTTGCCTGCTGCTGCCTTATCCATGCGTCCAGTCCTCCTGAGGTCAGTTCCAATCGCCGCGTGTTTCACGCCGTCGCGGCATCGCGCTCCACCAGGCGCAGGAAGCGTTGCGTACGTTCCTGCTGTGGATTTTCCAGCACTGCGGCCGGCGTGCCTTGCTCCACCACGCGGCCGCCATCCATGAAGACGACGCGGTCGGCCACTTCGCGGGCGAACCGCACTTCGTGCGTTACCACGAGCATCGTCATGCCGGAGTGCGCCATGCGGCGGATCACCGCGAGCACGTCGCCGACCAGCTCGGGGTCCAGCGCGGAGGTCGGTTCGTCGAACAGCATCAGGTGCGGATCGATCGCCAGCGCGCGGGCAATCGCGACGCGCTGTTGCTGGCCGCCGGACAGGCGGTGCGGCAGGTGATGCGCGTGGTGCTGCAATCCGACGCTGGCGAGGAGCGCCATGCCGCGGGCACGGGCGTCCTCGGGCTTTTCCCCGTAGACGTGCGTTGGCGCTTCGACGACGTTCTCCAGCGCCGTCAGGTGGTCGAACAGGTTGAAGTGTTGGAACACCATGCCGATGCGGGCCCCGGCCCGGGCGCGTGCCAGGTCGCGGATCGGGCGTAGCGCGCCGTTCACCTTGCGATAGCCGACATAGCTTCCGCTGACGGTGATTTCGCCGTGGTCGAGCGGCTCCAGGTGGTTCACCAGCCGGAGCAGCGTGCTTTTGCCGGAGCCGCTGGGCCCCATGATCACCACGACCTCGCCGCGGGCGACGGTCAGATCCACGCCGCTGAGGACTTCGCGGGAGCCATAGGATTTCTGCACGTTGCGGCACACGACGTAGGGCGGTGCCTCGCCGGATGCATCGCTGCCCGGACCCATCCCGCTATTGGCGCGCGCGGGTCCTCCGCCATGGCCGCCGCAGCTGGCCTTGAACGGGACGGTGACGACATTCCCGGGCGGCAGCGTCGGCGTGCCCGGCTGGAGCGTTTGCGTGCCACGGGCGTCCGTATCGATGCGCCGCGGCCGGCGGAACCACCTGGCCTTTTCCTCGATGCCCTGGGCTTCGGGATCGAAATGGCGCTCCAGCCAGGCCTGCGCGATGGCAACGGCACTGGTCAGCGCCAGGTAGAGCAGGCCGGCCGCAGCAAATACGGTGAAGAAGCGGAAGTTCTGCCCGACGATCTGCTGCGCGCGGAAGGTTAGTTCGTTGACGAAGATCACCGAAGCGATCGACGTCCCCTTGATCATGCTGATCACCTGGTTGGTCATGCCGGGCAGGATCACCCGCATGGCCTGTGGCAGGATGATGCGGCGCAGGGTGAGGAACGGGCCCATGCCGAAGGCAGCGGCCGCCGTGCTCTGGTTGCGGTTCACAGCGAGGATGCCGCCGCGGATGATCTCGGCCGAGAACGCCGCCTCGTTCAGGGTGAAGCCGAGTACCGCCGTGGTGAAACTATCCAGGCGGATGCCCATCGGCGGCAGCGCGTCGTACAGAAACACCAATTGCAGGATGAGCGGCGTGCCCCGCACGAACCAGACATAGGCCCAGGCGATCGTGCGGAGCGGCGCCAATCGCGACAACCGCATCAGTGCCAACAGCAGGCCCAGCAGGATGCCGCCGGCCATGGCGAGCGCGGCGATCTGCACGGCAAGCCACGCGCCGCGCAGCAGGAACCCCGACAGCGCAAAGCCTGCGACGTCCCGCACCGCGCCGAGCGGCGCACGGCCAAGGGCGAAGGAAGCGCCCAGGACGGCGATCAGGAGCAGCGCTGCCCATCCGCCGTTCCGCCTGACGAAATCCTCCGAGGGGAACACGGGACGCGATTACTTCGTCAGAATCTTCAGAATCTGCGGAGCGACGGTCAGGCCATAGTCGACCTTGTACCGGGCGAAGATCCGTCGCTCTGTTCCGTTCTGCCGCAGCACTTCCAGCCCGTCGCGCACGGCGTTCTCCAGGTCGTGGTTGCCCTTGGCGACGCCGACCGCGATCAGCGCATCGGTGCGGATATCGAACGCGTCAGCGTAGATGGTCGGGTTCTGCTGCGCCACGCGGGCAACCATGAACTTGTTGGAACTCATGGCGTCGGCCCGGCCGCTCTGCACCAGCCGCATCGCGCTCGGGATATCGGTGGCAGTGATGATGTCGATCGCCGGTTTGCCGTCCTTGCGGCACGTGACCGAGGTTTGGCGCAATTGCGCTTCCTGCGTGGTGCCGAGGTTCGCCACCGCCGTCAGCCCGCACAGGTCCAGCAGTGAATGGATGTGCTTGGGATTGCCGGCTGGCACCAATATGCCGGTGGCCGAGTTCATGTAGCTGACGAAATCGACCTTCTCCGCGCGGGCGGGCGTGTAGAGCAAGGTGTCCCACATGGCGTCGATCTGGCCGGCCATCAGCGCCGGCAGCAGACCGGACCATGCACCGGTCTGGAAGGTGATCTTCACGCCGGCGCAGGCGAACACGGCGCGGGCGAGATCGGCGTCCAGGCCAATCAAATGATTGAAATTCTTCGGGTCGCGCATGCTGAAGGGCGGGCTTTCGCCGTCCTGGCCGATGCGCAGGGTCTTGCCTGCGAGGCTCGGGTATTTGGTGGCGACCTTCGCCGGCTCGCAACGCGGCGCCTGCGCCAGGGCCGGCAATGCGGTGACAAGAGCGAGCGGCAACAGGCAGAGAAATGGGAGAAAATGCTTCAGCAGCGGGCGCATGTTGAACTCGTGTGCATGGGGGCGGCGGGGGCTGCATGTTCCCTCGGCAGAGGCCGGGAGACAAATGCATCTTTCTTGCGCCGCATCATGTAAAAGAATTATGGATAGGCATGGATGCGCGTAGCCTGGAGACGCTGTTATGGATCGCTCGCCTGGGCGGCGTCGGGGCGGCGGCGCGGCACCTCAACCTGACCCAGCCGGCGATCACCCGGCGGGTGCGCGGGCTGGAGCAGGAACTGGGGACGCAGGTGCTGCGGCGGGAAGGGCGCGGGATCGCGCTGACCCAGTCCGGCCGGGACTGCCTCGCGGTGGCCGAGCGGATGATCGCGGACTTCGCGGCCCTGCGGATCGCGGCCGGCGGCGCCGGGGCGATTGCCGGGCCGCTGCGCATCGGCATGGGCGAGGTCATCGCGCTGACCTGGATCGACCGGCTGTTGGGGCGGATCGCGCATGCCTATCCGCGGCTGGTGCCGGAGCTGCATGTCGACCTGTCCGGGCCGCTGCTGCACAAGCTGGCCGCGCGCGAGATCGACATCGCCCTGGTGCCGGGGCCGGTGACGGTTCGCGGCGCGGTCGCCTCGCCGCTGGGACACTGCACGCTTCGCTGGATGGCGCCGCCGCGGCTCGTGCCGGCGGACACTTCGGTCACGCCCGCCGACCTGGCGGGGCTGCCGATCCTGGCGATGCCGCCGGAGTCGGATATTCACGGTGTCATGCAGGCGTGGTTTCAGCGGGCCGGCACGACCCCGCGCCGGCTGAGCCATTGCAACAGCTTCAACGTGCTGGTTTCATTAGTGCGCAAGGGGTTGGGGGTCAGCCTCATGCCGGAGGAGCTGCTGGGACGTTTCATCAGCACGGGTGAGTTGGCCGTGCTGTCGGAACATCCTCTGATGCCGATGGCGAGCTACACCGCGGCCTATATGTCGCGGGACGATTTGCCGGTGCTGGCTCAGATTGCGAGCTTCGCGCGGGAGGCCGCGGCGCTGCCCGGGGCGTGGCGGGATGCGAGCGCGCTGGAGTAACCGGCGCGCACGGCCCGGTCCAGGGGCATCCTACGACTTTGGGCCATTCCGGCCGGATCTCGATCCCTTCGTACGCAGTACCTTGGCGATGGCGCGGTGCAAGACGGGACCCGCTGCGACGAACCAATGCAGTCCGGTTGGCCCGCCGAGATCGGACATGCTTCATCCCGGCCGCCCAGCTGGCATTGTTCGAATGCACGACATGGCCAAGCGTAGGGGCCGCAGCGTCCGACCGGGGCGATCCCAGGCAAGTCCGCCGCGATGTCGGCGCGTATATGCGCAGCGTGTGGCGGTGAGAGGGCCGGTCCCGTGTGCAACCTGTATTCGCTCGCGAAAGGCCAGCAGGTGATCCGGGAATTGGCAGGTGTCATAAACGACCGGACCGGCAACCTTCCTCCCTTTCCCGGCATATTTCCCGACTATGCCGCCCCGATCGTCCGCAACCACCCTGAAGGCTGCGAGCTGACGATGGCCCGATGGGGAATGCCCGCACCGGCCTTTGCGCTGAAGGGTAAGAAGTCCGATCCGGGCACCACGAACGTACGCAATGTCGCGTCCGAAATTGCCCCCCCCGGCGTTGGCTTGCGGCGATAGGCCATAGGGGGCCTGTGGGCTACCGGCACGCGCCGGGTTGCCAGGAGCCGTCAATCTCGGCCGAAGCCGCGAGGCGGGACGACTGCTTGGAGTTCGGTAAGATCGAGAGCGCAGATCGCCTGCAACACCTCGGCGGTCACGCTGTCCTGTAGGTTTGCCGGTAAGGCCTCCAGCCAGACGGCATACTGGCCCTGTAATTCCGTGGGTACCGTGACCGCGTCACGCCAGCGCCGGGCCCGGCTGCGGTGATCCGGGCAGCCGTCGGGTGCGAACCACTGGCGCACCGGTCGCGCGCGCTGCGCGGTAACGGGCCTGGCATTCTGCGTCGGTCAGGGCTCTTTCGCCGATGGATTTGCGAGGCATCGGGCTACTCCGAAGCGTTACGTCATGAAATCCTGGCTGCCGTAAGGCGGCGGTCTGCCCCGGTTCCGGAAGCGCCAGCTGTCATTGCCGGTCTCGACGATTTCGCAATGATGGGTCAGACGGTCCAGCAGCGCCGCGGTCATTTTCGGATCGTCAAGCACGCTCGGCCATTCACCGAACGCCAGATTGGTGGTGACAATCACCGAGGTCCGCTCGCAGAGACGGCTGACCACACGGAACAGCAGCTGGCCGCCCGCCAGGGACTGTCGTCGTGTGGTCAGTCATCCTTCGCCGGTTATGCTGTGATGACCGGAATATCGACCCACCGGCGTTCGCGACTGCTTTGATAGGCGAGTTCTGCCAGTTGAACACCCTTGGCGCCTTGCAGCAGGGAATAGGAAAATGGCGCGTCTTCGGCGACATGGCGCAGGAACAGCTCCCATCCGGCCCGGTAGCTATTGACCGCGGCGGGGCCGACCGGAACTGCCGTCCAACCGTCGAAGAAACTGGCGGGTTGCGGCAGCGCCGCCGAAATGGAGCCGCCGGGAGCCTCGGCTGCCGTCTGCTTCCAGCAGGCGAACGGCCCGGCGACGGCGGAGCCGAGGGCTCCGTCGATCTGCACCTGAATCGCAAACTCCCGCCGCGGGCGCGTGCACCAACTGCTGTTCACCGAGGCGATGCCACCGCCTTCCAGCTCGAACTGCGCGAAGACGCTGTCCTCGACGTCAACCTCATAGTCGGCGCCGTGCTCGTCTCGCCGACGCGGAATCTGGGTGCGGCAGACCGCACTCACCGCTTTGATAGGGCCGGCCAGGGCATCGATCATGTAGCGCCAGTGCGGGAACATATCGAGGATTAACCCACCGCCGTCCCGCTTGCGATAGTTCCAGCTCGGGCGTTGGCCCGGCAGGTCGACGCCATCGAAGATCCAGCGCCCCATCTCCAGGCGGAGCTCCAGCACCCGGCCGAAGAAGTCGGTGCGCCTAAGGCCAAGCAGCGCCTCGAAGCCGGGCAGAAATAGCTTGTCCTGCACTGTGCCGGATTTGACGCCGGCCGCATTCGCCGCCACCTGCAACTGAAGCGCGTCGGCTACGCTGCCGGCGATCGGTTTCTCGCAGTAGACATGCTTGCCCGCCGCGATTGCCCGCAATATCACTGAGGCGCGCAGGCCAGAGGACGCAGCATCGAAGAAGACCGTTTCGCTCGGAGACGCCAGTGCCGTGTCGAGATCGGTGGTCCAGCGTAAGAAGCGAGTTCTGGCGGCTGTCGCCTCAAGCTTGGCGGAATCGCGCCCGACCAGCACCACGTCCGGCATCAGCCTGGATCCGTCGGCGAGCGGCAGGCCGCCCTCGTCGCGCATTGCCATCAGCGCCGGCAGATGTTGACGGCCGGCAAGCTCGCCGGTGGCGCCGTTGAAGACGATGCCGATGCGGTGTGTGGTCATGGTGATCTGCCCCCAAGTGTGCGCATGGCCCCGCGCAGCGCGCGCTGTATGCAGTCTCTGGACCATATCATGCTGCTGCGCAGCGGTTGCTTTCTTCCATTGCCCGCTGGCTCAATCTCAAGCTTGTTGTGTTCGATTATCGCGGTTGGGACGGGCGTCAGCGCCCGTCCCCCCACAGATCCCGGCGCGCGGCGTTCCCGCACCGGGCTCCCGCCTCGGGTGTTTGACGGCGAAGCGGACGTTCGGCCACGGATGGGTGATGCGCGGTTTGCGACGCCATCGATTCTGCAACACGGTCATCCGCTTCCACGTCACTGCCCCTTTCTGACCGCGCCAGCGTAGCGTGCGCTTCCACAGGTTGGTGATATTGTAACGGAAGTCCCAGAGCGCCACCGCATTGGTCGTCGGCAACCCGGACTGGTTCCGTTACGTGGCTCAATACCTGGCCCATCGCCTCCCCTGTCAACGCTTCGCCCCGGACCTCGCGGTCCGACACGCATGACTCGGGGCCGATGTGGCTCGATGTTCCTTCATCGTACGGGACTCGCACCCGCGGCCTCCTGCCGGTCTCCCGGCGCACCCGTGTTGGAGCTGCGCGGCTACGTCGAGGAACTCCAGGCCGTCACCCTGCCAAAAGGCTTTGGACGGGACTGACCTCACTTAGCCTTGGCGTTCCAGCAGTCAGGGGAAACAGGGCTTGCAGCTCCGAGGGGCGTCCACATGAGGCTGCTAGAGCATCAACTCCTGCTTCACCAATTCCACCCAATACGCGACGCCATAGGGAATGGCTTCGTCATTGAAATCGAACTTCGGCGTATGCACACCCGCCGACCCCTCGCCATTTCCGATGCGGATGAAGGCGCCCTGCTTCTGCTTCAGCATATACGCAAAATCCTCGCCGCCTCCGGTGGGCGCTATGGCGGGGTTCACCGCCGTTGTGCCCACCACCGCGGAGGCAGCGGCCACTGCCACGTCGGTCTGCTCCTCGGCGTTCACCAGCGGTTCCGCCACCCAGACGAACGCGACCTCCACCTCGGCGCCGTGCATTGCCGCCAGCCCTTCGGCCAGGTCGCGGATACGACGCTCGATGATTTCCTTCGTCGCGTCCTTGTAGTGCCGCGCGGTGCCGGAGACGGTCATCTCGGCGGGCATGACGTTGGCGGAGTCCCGCGCTCCGCCGCCGATGTAGCCCACGCTGATGACCGCCGGGTCGAAGGCGGAGATATTGCGCCCGACGATGGTTTGCAGCCCCAGCACGAAATGCGCCTGCACGATTGACAGGTCCACCGACAGATGCGGCGTCGATCCGCCATGCCCGCCATTGCCGGTAAAGCGGACATGGAACATGCAGCCGCCGGCCATCGAAGCACCCTTGCGGATGCCGAAATGCCCGATCGGCATGCCGGGCGAGTTATGCATGCCATACAGCGCATCGCACGGGAACCGTTCCAGCAGTCCGTCGGCCAGCATGGCCAGTGCCCCGCCGCGCCCCTCTTCCGCTGGCTGGAAAATGAGATGCACAGTGCCGGCGAAATCGCGATGTTCCGCCAGGTGCCGTGCCGCGCCCAGCAGCATTGTGGTGTGCCCGTCATGCCCGCAGGCATGCATCACGCCAGGGTTTTGGGAGGCATGAGGGGCGCCGGTCGCTTCGTTGATCGCCAGCGCATCCATGTCCGCTCGCAGGCCGATGGCGCGCTGGCCGGGCAGCCTGCCCTTGATGGTGCCAACAACGCCGGTCTTGCCCACCCCTTCCGTTACCTCGATGCCCCATTCGCGCAGCTTGGCCGCCACAAGGGCGGACGTGCGTACCTCCTCAAGCCCCATCTCAGGGTGCGCATGAATGTCTCGGCGAATCGCCGCCAGTTCCGGCAGGTGCGCTCGGATCAGCGTAAGTGTGGGGTGCTCGGTCACGGTAGGGATCCTCAAAGCTGGTCGCAGCATCGCCAGCAGGGATTCCCCCGATGAGCCGACGCCTTGTTGGTGGGGAACACACGATAAGCACCGTACTATGCGTCCGGCAACGGTGGCACGCCGATCGGCGCCGAAAGAAGGGCGCCGAAGCCAGTCGCCGCCGGCTGTTCAGGTGGGTACTGAAGGAGCACGTCCGGTGCGACCAGCTCGTCGACAACCGCGAGATCGGATGGCGTACTCCAGGAATCCTTGAACCCGCGGCCGACGATTGCCTGCCGCGCCAGCAGTTCCGCCGCCATCGCTGCGGCGAAGCCCCTCAGCAGCAGTATCCCTCCGGGGAAGACCGCGGGGCAGGCAGGTCGTTTGCGGCTGGTTGTTGGCGAGGGTGGCTCTGGTGCAAATTGCTGGATTCTCTATCCTTCGGGCTATCCGGTGGGTTTGGGGGCGGCGTGATGGCCAGGTTCCTGGGCTTGGAAGAGCTGTTCGAGGGTCGGCACTTCGATCGCGAGATCATCGTCTTGTGTGTACGGTGATACCTGCGCTTCAGGCTCAGCTTTCGGGATCTGGTGGAGATGATGGCCGAGCGTGGACTGTCGATCGCCCACACCACCATCATGCGCTGGGTGCGCCATTATGCTCCGGAGTTGGAGCGCCGCTGGGACCGTTTCGAACATCCAACGGTTGCTTCGTGGCGCGTGGACGAGACCTATGTGAAAATCCACAGAGACGGGGCCAATTTGTACCGTGCAGTGGATCGTGCCGGGAACACCGTCGACTTACGTCTCAGTCCCAGGCGCGACGTTGCGGCGGCCAAGACGTTCTTTCGTAAGGCGATCAAGGGCCAGGGATCGAGCCTGCGGACCGTTACGTTGGACGGCTATGCCGCTTTGCACCAGAGCCTCCCAGACTAGCGACCCGGGTGAGCCTCTTGAGCCCATCGCTGGAGGGCGGCTTGCCGCTGCTGTCGCTGTTCAGGCCAAGCCGCCATTCCAACTCGCCGCAAGCCGCGCCGCCTGCTCGGCAAGACGCGCCTCTTGCGCCGCAAGCAGCGCAATGAGGTCGTCCTTCGACTGGTGGCTGAGCCCGGTCGGGTCCACCGAACTCCTTGGAATCGGTCACACGACGCCGACGCACTCATAATCCGGCCGACCTCGTCCCAGCCACCTCCGAGACCCTTGCGATTATGAAAACGATACGTCTTCGAGCGAGTACCCGGAGTAGAAATTCAACCCCCCAGGCAGATTATAGAATCCCACGACATCGCGCTTCATCGCGTAGCCCTGCTGGCGCCAGCACAGCGAGACCATCGGCACTTCCACCTCGGTCGCAACCTGTTGCAGCTTATCGTAGATCGCGCGCCGCTTGGCCTGATCGAATTCTGCCCGGCCCGCCTCCAGCAAGGCGTTGATGCGCGGGGTCGGCAGGGCGAAGCTGCGCGCATTGTTTGCAGGCAGGCTGCCGTCGATATAAGCGGAAAGTCCGTCGGGGTCATTGTCGTCCGTCGTCTCCCCCTGCACGCAGAACTGGTACTGACCGCGATTGCCCATCGCGACCCGGGTCGCCCAGTCCGGCAGATCGAGCTTCACCTGGATGCCGATCTCCGCCAGATTCTGCTGCACGACCTCCGCCGTCGCCTGGTGCATGCTGTACTGCGCCGTCGACAACAGGGTGCAGGCGAAGCCTTTCGCAACCCCGGCCTGTGCCATGAGTTTCTTCGCCAGATCGGGATCGTAGCGCCACGCATGCGCATAGGTCGGATCGAAGAACGGGCTGTCCTTGGGGATCGGCAGGGTTTCAAGCGGCTCGCCGCGACCGTAGAACGCTGCCTTGACGATATCCTCCCGCTTGATCGCATGCGCGACCGCAAGGCGCAGGCGCACGTCCTTGAACGGTCCCGTGCTGCCGTTGAAAGCGAGCGCCATGAACGGCCCGTTCACGGTGCTGAGCGACAGCGCGTGATCGGCGGCGATCGCGGCCATGCTCTGCCACGGCACGTATTCGATCATGTCGACGTCGCCCGACTGCAAGGCGGCGACCCGCGCGTTCTCGTCGGCATAGGCCACCATGTGCAGCTGTTTCAGCTTCGGCAGCCCGGGCTTGTAGTATTTGTCGAAGGCAACAAGCTTGATCCCGACCCCCTGCTCCAACGAGACCGGCACGTAGGGACCGCAGCCGACCGGCAGCCCGTGCACCGTGGTCGCGCCCTTGGCGATCACCGGCGCGTACGGCGTTGCGAGCAGCAGCGGCAGGGTCACGAACGCCTTCTTCATGACGATCCGTACCGTGTGCGCATCCGGCGTCTCGATCGTGTCGATGTCCTGCAACTGGCCGCGCAGATACGCGGTCGAGGTCGGACCGATGATCTGTTCGAGCGTCCATTTCACGTCGGCGGCGGTGACGGGGGCGCCGTTGTGGAACACCGCGTTGCGCAGGTGGAATTTCCAGCCGGTCTTGCCGTCGCGTTCCCAGCTTTCGGCCAGCTCCGGCTGCAATTCCCCGTTGCCGCCGAACGACATCAGGCCGCGGTAGATCTGCGTCTTCACGGTGAGCGCCGCGGTGCCGGTGTTCATCCACGGCATGAGGTTCGGCGGGTAGGCCGAGAGGCCGAAGACCAGCCGATCCTTCGGGGCCGCTGCCTGAGCGGCCCGCACGAGGAACGGCAGCGACGCCGCACCCCCCAGCACGGTGCGCCGTGAAAGCTCGATCATTCTGCTCGCTCCTGTTCGTGTTGTCGCGTGGTGTTGTCGTGCAAACGTTGCGCCACCAAGGGTCCTGCTTCGCCGATATCGCTGCGGATGCAGGCGCTCCGGTGCCCGTCCCCGACCGGGCGCAACGGCGGCACGGCGGTGGCGCAGGCGGGCAGCACCCAGGGGCAGCGGGTGCGGAAGACGCAGCCGGAGGGCGGATCGGCCGGGCTCGGCGGCTCGCCCGCCAACAGTATCCGTTGCCGCCGGTGCTGCGGATCGAGACTCGGCACGGCGGACAGCAGCGCGCGCGTGTAGGGATGGTGCGGCGCGCGCAGCACCTCGGCCGCCGGCCCCTCCTCCATCACCCGGCCCAGGTAGAGCACCATCACCCGGTCGCACAGGCTGCGCACCACCGCGAGATCGTGGCTGATGAACAACAAACCGAGCCCGAGCCGTGCCCGCAGATCCGCCAGCAACCGCAGCACTTGCGCCTGCACGGACACATCGAGCGCGGAGACCGGCTCGTCGGCCACCAGCAGATCGGGACCGGTCGCGAGCGCGCGCGCGATACCGATGCGCTGGCGCTGTCCGCCGCTGAACTCGTGCGGGTAGCGCGCTCCATGCGCGGCTTCCAGCCCGACCATCGCGAGCAGCGCCGCAACCCGCGCCTCCCGCTCGGCAGCCGGAACGAGCCGGTGGATCGCGATGCCGTCCCCGATCTGCGCGCCGACCCGCCGGCGCGGGTCCAGGCTGGAATAGGGGTCCTGGAACACGAGCTGCATACGCCGCCGCAACCGGCGCAGGTCCGACGGCAGCAGCCGCGCGAGGTCCTGCCCGTCGACCAGCACCCGGCCCGACGTCGGCGCCAGCATGCCGAGCAGCAGCCGCCCGAGCGTGCTCTTGCCCGAGCCGCTTTCGCCGACCAGCCCGATCGCTTCGCCACGCGCAACGGACAGCGACACGTCCGCGACCGCGCGCACCGGACGCGGGCGGGTGAACCAGCCGCGGGCGGCGAAATCGCGCCCGAGCCCCTCGGCCACCAGAAGCGGGCTCATGCCACCGTCTCCGCCGAGCGGACCGATGCTGCGACCTCGTACCAGCGGATGCAGCGGGTGAGATGCTCGCCACCGGCGTCCACCAGCGGCGGCGGAGCCGTTTCGCAATCGGGACGACGATACGTGCAGCGCGGGGCGAAGGCGCATCCCGCAGGACGCGCCTGCGGCGACGGCACGGTGCCCTGGATCGCCTCCGGCAGGCTGCCGTCCTCGCCCGGCGCGCTGCGCAGCAGGGCCTGCGTATAGGGGTGCAACGGTCGGGCGAGGAGCGCCGCCGCGCTGCCCTGCTCGACGATCTCGCCGGCGTACATCACGGCGATGCGGTCGGCGACCTCGCTCACCAGCGCCAGGTTGTGGGTGATGAGCAGCAGCCCCATGCCGCGCGCGCGGCGGAGGTCGGCGAGCAGCGCGATCACCTGCGCCTGGATCGTGACGTCGAGCGCGGTGGTGACCTCGTCGGCGATCAGCAGGCGCGGCCCGTTGGCAATGCCGATCGCGATCATCACCCGCTGGAGCATCCCCCCCGACAACTCGTGCGGGAACGCCGCGGCCCGCCGTTCGGGGTCGGAAATGCCGACCTGGCGCAGCAGCTCCACCGCCTGGCTGCGCGCAGCGCGGGCGGAGACGGGGCGATGCGCCCGGATCGCCTCGGCCACCTGGGCGCCGATCCGATGCACCGGGTCGAGGCTGTGGTGCGGGTCCTGGAAGATCATCGCCACACGCCGGCCGCGGATCCGGCGCAGCGCCGCTTCGTCGAGCCGCAGGACCTCCTGGCCCTCGATCCAGGCGGCGCCGGCGGCAACCCGCGCGGCCGGGGGCAGCAGGCCCATGAGCGCGAGGCCCGACAGCGACTTGCCGGATCCGCTTTCGCCCACCACCGCGAGGATCTCGCCGGAATGGACCTGCAAGGAAACATCGCGCACCGGGCAGACGGTTCCCGCCGGCGTGTCGATCTCGATCGTAAGCCCGCAGAGATCGAGCACCGGCCCGCCCGCGGCCACAAGCCCCGGAGCCAGCGCGTCGAGCACCCGCGCCGCGCCGCGCCGCCGCGGCACACGCTGCGGATCGACCGCATCGCGCACCGCATCGCACAGCGCGTTGAACAGCAACACGGTGCCGCTCAGCGCCAGACACGGCCACAGCAGCAGCAGCGGCGCCTGCGCCATCGTGGCCCGCGCTGCGGCGATCATCCCGCCCCAGGACGGCGCCGGCGGCACGACGCCGAGCCCCAGGAACGACAACCCGGATTCCAGCAGGATCGCAGCGGCGATGGCCAGGCTGAACTGCACCAGGATCGGGCCGCCGATATTGGGCAGGATGGTGCGCAGCATGATCCGCGCCCGCCCGGCACCGAGCACGCGCATCGCCTCCACGTAGTTCTGGTTGCGCACCGATAGGACGCCCGCGTAGGCGACCCGCACGAACCCCGGCAGATAGACCAGCGCCAGCAGCGGAATGAGCGTGGCGGTACCGGGTCCGAGCAGGGTGATCACGAGCAGCGCCAGCACCAGCGGCGGGAAGCACAGCACGATATCCATGCTGCGCATCGTCAGGAATTCGGCGCCGCGCCCGAGATAGCCGCCGATCAGCCCGAGCCCCGTCCCGATGACGCAGGCAAGCCCGGCCGCCGCCACGGCGACGCCGAGCGAACTACGCGCGCCCCAGAGCAGCCGCGACAGCACATCCCGCCCGTAGCCGTCCTGCCCCAGCCAATGCGCCGCGGACGGCGGGGCCAGCCGGTGCATGATGTCCATCGCGGTCGGATTCGACAGCGGCAGCACCGGCACCGCCACCGCGACCAGCGCGATCGCCGCGACGCCGACGACCGGCCCGAGCCTGAGCGTCCTCACGCCCGGCGCACCCGTGGGTCGAGCGCCGCATAGATCAGCTCCACCGCGAGGTTGAGGCTCACGAACAGCACGGAGATGACCAGCACGATCCCCTGCACTTCCGGATAGTCGCGCGCATCCACGGCCTGCACGAGCATTCCCGACAGCCCGGGATAGTTGAATACGTACTCGACCAGCACCGTGCCGCCGAGCAGGGTGCCCAGATTGAGGGCGACGACGGTGACGACCGGCACCAGCGCGTTGCGCAGCACATGGCGCAGCAGCAGATGCCGCCGGGCGAGCCCCTTGGCGCGCGCCGCCCGCACGAAATCCCGCCGCGCGATATCGAGCACGGACGCGCGCGTCATGCGGAACACGACGGAGAACAGACCGAACGCGATCGTCACTGCCGGCATCGCCACCAGTTCCATATTCCGCACCGGGTCCTCGGCAAACGAAACATAGCCGCCGGCCGGCAGCCAGCGCAGGGTCTGCGCGAAGATCAGCACGAGCCCGGTGCCGACGACGAACACCGGCACGGCCTGGCCGAGCGCCGCGGCGAGCCCCGCCGCCCGGTCGAACAGGCCGCCGGGACGCAACCCGGCCGCGAGGCCGCTCGGCAATCCGGTTGCCAGTGCAAGCACCGCCGCCACGCCGATCAGTTCCAGGGTGCGCGGCAGGCGCTGCAGGATCTGCCCCGCCACCGAGCTGCCGTCCTGCAGGCTCTGGCCGAGATCGCCGTGCAGGATGCCGCGCAGGCTGGCGAGGTATTGCACCAGCAGCGGCTGATCGAGGCCGAGCTGATGGCGCAACTGCGCGACGGCGGCGGGATCGGGCGCCACGCCGCCCTGCGAGAGCAGCAAGGTCGCGGGATCGCCAGGCACCAGGCGGATGGCGAGACAGACGATGCTGACAACGATCGCAACCAGCAGCACCGCAACGCCGACCCGCTTGAGCACCCAGACCATGCGGCGATCCTACCTCCCCATGGCGGCGGCGCCGTACAGGCCGCGCGCGGTTTCGGCATCGATCCGGCGTTCGGCGATGTCGCGCGCCACCGCGGCGGGGTCGCGCGCCTCCGGCGGGCCGTAGCCGCCCGCGCCCGGGGTGACGATCTCGACCGTCTGGCCGGCTTCCAGGAAACCGGAGCCGTGTTGGAACGGCGCCACGCCGGGACCGAAGGCGAAGCGTCCCATGCCGCCGGGCCGGCCGCCTTCCAGGCCCCAGGGTGCGGATCGCAGCCTGGCACCGTCCAGCCGCAGCCGGCACGGCGCCTCCGCGCGATAGACCCGCCGCAGCCCCATGCCGCCGCGCTGGCGGCCGGCGCCGCCCGAGCCGTCCACCAGCTCGTAGCGCAGCAGGGTCAGCGGGTACTCGATCTCCAGCGCCTCCACCGGCAGGTTGGAGGTGTTGGTCATGTGCACATGCACGCCGTCCAGCCCGTCCTTCGTCGCCCGCGCGCCGGAACCGCCGCCGATCGTTTCCAGATAGACCCAGATGCTCCGGTCCTGCGGGTTCTCGCCGACGAAGGTGGCCGACGCCACCGCCCCATTGCAGGCGGCGACCACCCGCTCCGGCACCACCTGCGCGAGCGCGCCGAAGATCAGGTCCACGACCCGCTGGCAGGTGGACACCCGGCCGTTCACCGCCGCCGGATGGGCGCAGTTCAGCACGCTGCCTTCCCGGGCAGTCACGCTGAGGGGCCGCGCCAGCCCCGCGTTCGGCAGCACGGTCGGGTCCACCACGGCCTTCACGGCGTAGTAGACGGTCGAGAGCAGCGCCGTGCGCACCATGTTCAATCCGGCGCGGACCTGGTCGGGGCTTTCGAAATGCAGGTGCATCGAATCGCCGGCGATCGTGATCGCGCAGGACATCGGCAGGTCCCGGTCGATCTCCGGATTGTCGAACACGTCGGAGAAGCGGTACGTCCCGTCCGGGAAGGCGGCGATGCCTGCGCGCATCTTCCGTTCGGCGTAGTCGAGCAGCGCGTCCCCGGCGGCCAGCACCGTGTCGCGGCCGTATTTGGCGCAGAGCGCGGTGACCCGCTCGATCCCCAGCCGGTTTGCGGCCATCTGCGCGCGCAGGTCCGACAGGCGCTCGCGCGGCACCTGGCAGTTCAGCAGGATCAGCTCCTGCACGTCGGTCTGCAACACGCCGGCGCGATAGAGGCGGATCGGCGGGATGCGCAGTCCCTCCTGGTAGATATGCGCGTGGCCGCGGTCGGCGAAATCGGCGTGGTGCGCGGTGTTCACCGCCCAGGCCACCATCGCGCCGTCGACGAAGATCGGCTCCGCCAGCACGATGTCGGGCAGATGGGTGCCGCCGCCCTCGTAGGCGTCGTTGCCGACGAACACGTCGCCCGGACGCATGTCGGCCACCGCGTGGCGTTGCAGGATGTGGGGCAGGATGCCGATGAACGAGCCGAGGTGCATCGGGATGTGCTCGGCCTGGCAGAGCGCGTCGCCGCGCGTATTGAACAGCGCGGTCGAGCAGTCGCGGCGTTCCTTGATGTTGGTGGAATAGCTCGCCCGCACCAGCGCCTCGCCCATCTCCTCGGTGATGGACGAGAGCGCGCTGCCGATGACCTCGGTCGTGATCGGATCGACGGCAATGCGGGGGGCGGGCTCCATGGCGTGGCTCATGTAAGCTCCAGGATCAGGTTGAGGTGCGGCTCGACCCGCGCCGTCATGCCGGGCAGGATGACGGTGGTCGCATCCATCTGCTCGACGATGGCGGGACCGGCGATGCGATGGCCGGAATCCAGCCGGTCGCGGTCATAGAGCGGGCAGGATAGGAAACCGTCGGCTTCGGGCAGCCACACCTCGCGCCGCCCGACGATCGCGGCCGAGGCGTCGGGCGCCCGTTCCGGGCGCGGACGGAAGGCGGCCTTGGGGACCAGGCCGGACGCCTCGATGCGGAAGGTCACAAGCTGCACCGGCTCACCTTCGGCAACGAAGCCGTACATCCGCCGGTGCGCGTCCGCGAAGCCTGCGGCCAGGCCGTCGAGCACCGATCCGGTGATCGGGCCGTCCGGCACCGGCACCGAAAGTTCGTAGTTCTGGCCGGCGTAGCGCATGTCCACCGCGCGCTGCACCCGCCGCTCGGCCGGGCCGACCGCGGCTTCTGCGAACCACGCGGCGGCCTCGGCGGCGAGGCCGGCGAACACGTCCTCGATCGCCGGGCGCGCGGCGTCCGCCAGGGTGAGCAGACGGGTCGCGGCGAAATCGGCGCGCACATCGGTCAGCAGCAGACCCATGGCGCACAGGATGCCGGGATGGCGCGGCACCAGGATGCGGGCGATGTCCAGCTCCTTCGCCAGCCGCGCTGCGTGCAACGGTCCGGCGCCGCCGAACGCGGCCAGGGTGTAGTCGCGCGGATCGTAGCCGCGCTGCACGCTGATGACCCGGATCGCGCGCGCCATGTTGGCGGTGACGACCGAAACGATGCCCTGCGCGGTCGCCATCGGCGTGAGCCCGAGCTGCTCGGCCAGATGCCCGATCGCCGCCTTGGCCAGGTCCTGGCGCACCGCCATCCGCCCGCCGAGCAGATGCGTGGGATTGAGGGTTTGCAGCACAAGGTTGGCGTCGGTAACGGTCGGCTCGGTGTTGCCGGTGTCGTAGCAGACCGGTCCGGGGAAGGCGCCGGCGCTGCGCGGCCCGACCTTCAGCAGGCCGCCGTTGTCCACATAGGCGATCGACCCGCCGCCGGCGCCCACCGTGTGGATATCGAGCATCGGCGCCTTGATCGGATAGCCGTGCACGATCGCCTCGTTCGTCAGCCGGCACACGCCGCCGCGCAGCAGGGCGACGTCGGTGCTGGTGCCGCCCATGTCGAAGGTGATGAGGTCGGCGATCCCAGCCATGCCGCCGATCGCCTGCGCCGCCACCACGCCGGTGCTCGGACCCGACAGCACGGTGCGCACGGCCTGGCGGGAAGCCCGGTCGAACCCGATCACGCCGCCGTTGGACTGCGTGATATGCGGGGCCACGCGCAGGCCGAGTCCGGCAAGCCGCGCGCCGAGACGACCGATGTAGCCGTGCATCACCGGCCCGAGATAGGCGTTCACCACCGTGGTGCTGATCCGCTCGAATTCGCGGAATTCGGGCGCGATCTCGTGGCCGGTGCAGACGAATGCTTCGGGGCATTCCTCAGCGACGATGCGGCGCGCTGCCGCCTCGTGTTCGGTGCGTACGAAACCATACAGGAAGCAGATCGCCACTGCCGCCACGCCGGCTTCGCGCAGCGCCCGGGCTGCCGCACGCACGGCGTCTTCGTCGAGCGGCGTCTCCACCGTGCCGTCGTGGCGGATGCGCTCGGGGACTTCCAGCCGCAGGTCGCGCGGGACAAGGGGGGGCGGCGCGTCGGCCTGGAGGTCATAGAGATCGGGCCGTTTCTGCCGCCCGATCTCCAGCAGGTCGCGGAAGCCGTCGGTGGTGATGAGCCCGGTCCGGGCGCCGCGATGCTGGATCAGCGCGTTGGTGCCGACGGTCGTGCCGTGCCCGAGGTAGCCGATCTCGGCCGGAACGGTGCCGACATGCGCGACACCTTCCTCCACCCCCTGCGCGATCCCCCGCGAGGGATCGTCCGGCGTGGAGGAGACTTTCCACACGGCGACCCGTCCGCTCTGTTCGTCGAACAGGCAGACGTCGGTGAACGTGCCGCCGGAATCGACGCCGATACGCCAAGCCATGCTTTACCCACCTTTGCTCATGCCCGCGCCCTATGGGCGCCGGCGAAACGGTCCAGACGAAACGGAGCCGGATCGACGATCGGCGGGTCGCCGGCGACGAGGTCCGCCATCAGGCGCCCCGCCCCCGGGCCGATGCCGAAGCCATGGCCCGAAAACCCGGACGCCAGGAAGAACCCCGGCACCCCTGCGACCGGGGCGATGACCGGCACGGCATCCGGCGTCACGTCGATCAGGCCGCCCCAGCTCTGCGCGACCTCCATCCCCGCGAAGGCCGGGAATGCGCGGATGACGTTGCGGCGCGCTTCCGCCAGCATCGCCTGCGACGGCTCTGGGTCCAGGATCCGCACCTGCTCGAACGGCGTTTCCTGGTCCAGCGACCAGCGCCGCGGCAGGCGCCATTCGTCGACGAAGCGGCGGTTGAGCCGCAGGCGCAGCTCCCGCCGTTCCGACCAGAGCTGCGGCAGGAAGTCGCGCAGAAGTCGGAACGAATCCGGGACGATCGGCGCTTCGGTGGCGCCGCGGCGGGCGATGGTGTAGCCGCCGTCCAGGCGCTTGCGGAATGCGAAATCGCTGCCCCCCACCGCAACCTCCGGCGGGCCGTCCAGCGGCTTCGTGCGCAGCACCGAGCCGAGCACCTTCAACTGCGGAAACGCGATCCCCTGATTGCCGCAGAACAGGCGCGACCAGGCGCCGCCGGCGAGCACCACGCTCGCACAGTCGATCCGGCCGCGCTCGGTGACGGCGGCGGACACGCGCCCGCCCGTCGTCTCGAACCCGCGCACCGCGCAGCCCGTGAGCACGGTCGCGCCGGCGCGCCGCGCCGCCTCGGCGATGGCGGGTGCGGCCTTCTGCGGCTCGGCGCGGCCGTCGCTCGGGGTATGGATGGCGCCTTTCCACGGCGTGGCGGCGCCCGGCAGCAGGCGCGCGGTTTCGGCCGCACCCAGCATCCGGCTGTCCACCTGGTAGGGCCGCGCCTGCTCGATCCAGGCGGCGTAGTCGGCGACGGCACGGTCCGTTTCGCAGACGTATACGATGCCGGTGCGGCGATAGCCGGTCTCGGCCGCGACCCGCTGGTTCATGCCCTCCCACAGCCGCAGGCTTGCCACGCTCAGCGGGATCTCGGCCGGGTCGCGACCCATCTGGCGGCACCAGCCCCAGTTGCGGCTGGATTGCTCGCCGCCGATCACGCCTTTCTCGCACAGGGTGACGGAAATTCCTTTTTCACTCAGGAACAGGGCCGTGCTGACGCCGATGATGCCGCCGCCGACCACCACCACATCCGCGCGCGCCGGGAGGACGGGATCTGATGCAACCGGGTCGATCGCAGGCCCCATCAGCACACTCCGGCACGGGGCGGCGTCGGCTCCACGCAGCGCCCATCGGCGCCGCTCGCGGATTCCATCGATGTACCGGCGCCCCCACGTCGCGCGCAATGCATGCCACACCTCCTGCAATTTCAAGGCTGGCATACCGCCCCGAACCGGTCCAATAGAATCGGCTGGCCACCTCATGCAGGAAACTGATGGCCTGCGTGGCGTCGTTCCGCCCGTTCCCGTGCCACGCACCCGGTCCCGCCATGCCTCGCTCCCTCAGCCAGCACAGCCTGCAGGCGTTCCGCCTCACCATCCTGCAGGGCAGCGTTTCCGCCGCGGCGGACGCGCTCGGCCGATCCCAGCCTGCGGTCAGCCGGCTGCTGAAGGAGCTTGAGCAGGACGTCGGATTCCGACTGTTCGACCGGGTGCGCGGGCGCCTGCAACCGACCGGGGAAGGCCTGCTGCTGTTCCAGGAGGTCGAGCGCTCCTTCGTCGGGCTCGACCGCATCGCCTCGATCGCCGGCGAGATCCGCACCGGGCGGCGCGGCACGATCGCGATCGGCTGCCTGCCGGCCGCGGCTGCCTCCGTCATCCCCGGCGTGCTGGCAGAACTGACCGCGCAACACCCGGACGTTTCGGTCCTGCTGCACACCTTGCCGTCTGTGACCATCGTGCAGATGGTGCTGACCCAGGGGTGCGATCTGGGATTCGTCAGCATGGCGGCGATCACGCCCGGCCTGCGGGTGGAGCGGCAATACCGCACGCCCTGCATGTGCATCACTCCGGCCGGCCACCGGCTCGCGCGCCGGCGCCATGTCGGGCCGCAGGATCTGGCGGGCGAGGCGCTGGTCATGCTGTCCCCCGCGACCCGGATCGGCCGCCAGGTGGAAGCGGCAATCGAGCGGCACGGAATCGACAAGCTCACCCGCGTCGAAACCCATCTGACACCGCTCGTCTCCGACCTGGTGCTGGAAGGGATCGGCATCGGCGTGGTCGATTCGATGATCGCGCGCAGCCACGTGGCGCGCGGCGGCGCGGCGGTTCCGTTCGAACCTGTGTTGCACTTCGAATTCGGCGTGGTGCGTCGCGACGGATCGGAACCATCCGGCATGCAGGCGCGGTTCATCGACATCTGCGACCGCCAACTCGCCGCCGTGCCGGGCATCGAGACGATCCGGTCGTCCGCGCGCCCCTGATCGAAGGCCCCATGAATATAAGGCCCCGTGAATATAAGGATTATGGATGGAAGCGGCCGAACTTCCGATTTGACCCGAGGCGCCCCGGCATCCGAAAGACGCATCCATGCAGCGTGCACCACGCGCCGTCAGACTGGCGAAGGCATGACCCCGGCAGGTTTCGACGTCGCGGTGATCGGAGGCGGGCTGGTCGGCACGGCGATCGGCTACGGCCTGGTCCGACGCGGCCTGAGGGTTGCCATCCTCGACGAGGACGACACCGCCTACCGTGCCTCGCGCGGCAATTTCGCCCTGGTGTGGGTGCAGAGCAAAGGGCTCGGCATGCCGCGCTACGCCGGCTGGACCCAGCACTCCGCCGACATCTGGGCGTCCTTCGCCGCGGACCTGCATGCGCGCACCGGTATCGACGTCGCCTATTCCCGCCCGGGCGGCTTCACCCTGGCGCTGTCGGAGGCGGAGCTGGAACGGCGGCGGGCGATGCTGGCGCGGCTGCACGCGCAACCCGGGATGATCCCGTACCCGTACGAATTCGTCGATCGCACCCGCCTGGAGCAGGTGTTCCCCGGCCTGGGACCGGAGGTTGTCGGTGCGAGCTACTGCCCGCTGGACGGCCATGTGAACTCGTTGCGCCTGTTCCGCGCCCTGCACACCGGTTTCGCCGCACTCGGCGGATGCTACCTGCCGGGCCACAAGGTCGAAACGATCTCCGGCCACAGCCCGGGATTTTCGCTCGCCACCGCGGGCGGACCCATCACGGCCGACCGGATCGTGCTTGCAGCCGGCATCGGCAATGCGCAGCTCGGCCCCATGGTCGGGATCAACGCGCCGGTGCGCCCGCAGCGCGGGCAGGTCATCGTCACCGAGAAGGCCGCCCCGTTCCTCACCCATCCGATCGTGACCCTCCGGCAGACGGACGAAGGCGGGATCATGATCGGGGATTCGCTGGAAGAAGTCGGCGCCGACACGCACACCGGCCTCGGCGTGCTCGCCACCATGGCCGAGCGCGCGGTGCGCATGTTTCCCGCGCTCGGCCGGCTCAACGTGGTCCGCACCTGGGCGGCGCTGCGCGTGATGACGCCGGATGGGTTTCCGATCTACGACCAGTCGGTCGCGGCACCCGGCGCCTTCCTCTGTACTTGCCACAGCGGCGTCACCCTGGCCGCGGTGCATGCGGATGAACTGGCAGCGATGATCGCCGGTAACGGATTGCCCGACACGCTCGCCCCCTTCAGCGGCCGGAGGTTCGATGTTCCGGCGGCTGCCTGAGGCGGACGGCCCGGCGGTGTCGTTCACCCTGAACGGACGGCCGGCGACCGGGGTGGACGGCGACAGCGTGGCCGCCGCGCTGCTCGCGATGGGGGAGCGCGTCTGCCGCACGACGGCGGTCTCGGGCGCCGCGCGCGGGCCGTTCTGCCTGATGGGCGTCTGCTTCGAATGCCTTGTCACGATCGACCGCATCGGCAACCGGCAGGCGTGCCTGGTGCGCCTGCGGGCGGGCATGCAGGTCGAAACCGGCAAAGGCAAGCGCGAGGCCGGCCCGTGAGGACTCTGCCCGATGTCGCCGCCCTGGCGCCCGCCTACGACGTGGCCGTGGTCGGGGCCGGGCCGGCCGGGATGGCCGCGGCGATCGCGGCGGCCGCGCACGGGCTTTCGGTTCTGGTGGCGGACGAGGCCCCGGCGCCGGGCGGCCAGATCTATCGCGCCGTCACCACCACACGGGTCCGGCGGCGGTCGCTGCTCGGGGCGGACTACTGGCGCGGGGCGCCGCTGGCGGCGGCGTTTGCCGCTGCACCCGTCGATACCCTGCCGGAGGCCAGCGTCTGGCATCTGGACGACGCGTGCGTCCTCGGCGTGTCTGCCCAGGGCGCAAGCCGGCTGGTGACGGCGCGGCACGTGATCCTTGCCACCGGGGCGCTGGAACGGCCGTTTCCGGTGCGTGGTTGGACCGAACCGGGGGTGATGACCGTCGGAGCGGCGCAGATTCTGCTCAAATCGTCCGGGCTCGTCGCGACCGGGCGGGTGGTGCTGGCGGGAACCGGGCCGCTGCTGTGGCTGCTTGCGAGCCAATACCTGGCCTCGGGGGCGCCACCGGCGCTGATCCTGGACACGACGCCGCGGGCGAACTGGCGCCTGGCGGCCCCGCATCTGCCGGCGTTCCTCTGTTCCCCTTACGCGCTCAAGGGGCTACGGCTGATGGCGCGGGTGCGGCGGCGGGTGCCGGTGATTTCGGATGTGACCGGACTTGGGATCGATCGGGACGGGGCGGCGCAGCTTGTGACCTACCGGCACGGCGACGGACGCAGCGGGGCGGCGGCGGCCGATATTGTGCTGCTGCATCAGGGCGTCGTGCCGAACGTGAACCTGGCCGGCGCCGCGGGATGCGCGCTGGAATGGAACGATACGCAGGCGTGCTGGCAGCCGCAGACCGACGCCTGGGGCATGACCTCGGTGGCGCATATCGCGCTCGCCGGCGACGGCGCCGGCATCCTCGGGGCGGAAGCGGCGGCGGTGCGCGGCAAACTGGCCGGTCTCGCCGCCGCCTGCGCGCTGGGCGCGATCACGCCCCAGACCCGAGACCGGCTTGCCGCCCGCCCGCGCGCCGCACTGCGCCGCTGCGGGCGCGGACGGGCGTTCCTCGATGCGCTGTACCGTCCGGCAGGGTCGATGCGGGTCGCGCCCCCGGACGCGATCGCCTGTCGGTGCGAGGAGGTCACCGGGGCCGACATCCGCGCCGCCGTGCGCGACCTGCATGTGACGGGGCCGAACCAGATGAAGGCGTTCCTCCGCTGCGGAATGGGCCCCTGCCAGGGCCGCATGTGCGCCCTGACCGTGGCCGAAACGATCGCCGAGGCACGCGGCGTCTCCCCCGCCGAGGTCGGCACGATGCGACTGCGCAGCCCGGTGAAGCCGCTCACCCTGGGCGAGCTTGCGTCCTTGCCGCGATCGGAGGCGGATACGAAAGCCGTGCTGCGCGGTTGAAGAGCAGGCGCGGGGCTCCGGTGCAAATACCATGACGAGCCAAAGGTGATGGCTGCGAGGTCCTCGGTGGCCGGCTGAGCGAAGCGGTTCGACCGGCGCTCAAATTTTGGCGCATAATGCTGCACCCAGCGCATGATGGTGGTGTGGGCCGTCGACAGGCCACGTTCCGCCAACATCTCCACCATGTCCCTGAAGCTGAGCTTGAAGCGCAGATACCACCGCACGCACAGGATGATGACCTCGCGGTCGAACTGCCGCCCCCTGGGCAGATCCTCCAAGCCCAGGAACCTGGCCATCGCGCCGCCCTCATAGCCACCAAATGGCCCGCGCGATACCCGGGCCAGCCGGTCTGCACCAGAGCCGCAGCCATCACCTTTGGCTCGTCATGGTATTTGCACCGGAGCCTTCGGGGCATCGGCGGACCCGGCGCCGCGTTGCCGCCGGCGCACTGGACCCGGCAAGCCGAGATTCCCGCGCAAAGTCGCTGCTTCATATTCGGTCCTGAACAGACCCCGACGCTGCAACTCCGGAATAACAAAATCGACGAAGTCCTGAAGCGACCCCGGAAGCCACGCCGGCATCACGTTGAATCCATCGGCAGCACCGTTGTGGAACCAGTGCTCCATCACGTCGACGACCTGCGACGGCGTGCCGATCGTCATCAGGTGACCGCGCGGTCCGGCATTCTGCAGGCAAAGCTCCCACAGCGTGAGATTGTCGCGCCGCGCCGCCTCCAGCAGGAGGCGTTGCCGGCTGAGCGGGCCATTGGTGGCCGGCATTTCCGGAACCGGGCCATGCAGAGGGAATTGATCGAGACCGGACATGCCGATCGTGTGCTCCAGCACCGACAAGCCGACGCTAGTGCTCTGACTCAAACGGAAGCTCCAGGCAGACGGTCGAGTTTGGCGAGGATGACGTCGGCTGGCTTGGTCCAGACGAATGGTTTGGGATTGCGGTTGTGC
>JABBNW010000264.1 GCA_019352115.1 Pseudomonadota bacterium | reverse complement strand
CGTTGCCCAAGGTGGCCGTCACGGCGGCTGCGGTGGGGCGGAGTTCGTGTGCCATCGTCGATCCTTGCTCTCTACGGGTAACAGATTGGTCCGCTTGCAGTCGTTCGCGCCTACTCCTGGCCGCCGTCCGCCACGCGCCGCGGACGCCCGCCCCGTTTCCCGTTCGCCCGCGCCGCCGCCGCCTTCGCAACGCTCCGCGCCCGCCCCCCTTCGGCCCCGAGCTGCGCGGCCATCCAGCGCCGGGTTCCCACCACGGCCTGCAACAGCGCCGGCACATAAAGATCGGCGTCGAGCCGCGGGAAATGGATGCCCAATCCGAATGCCTCCACCTCGATCTCCTTGAGGTCGGCGATCGTCGCGCCGCGTAGCCCCTCGACGTCCCCCGGCGCCAGGCCGAGTTCCACACCGGTCGTCAGCCGCACGATGATCCGGTTGCGGCCGGCATCGTAATGTGCGCTCTCGGCGCGCGGGCCGCGCAGGCGGGCGTCCCCGCGTGCCTTGGCCGCTGCGAAATCGGCCGAGGTCATGTCAGCCATGAAACCGCCTCCGGGCATCCATCAGCTCGGCGCGACGGTCGGCAATCTGCCGCAACACAAGCCGCGCTTCGCGTTCGTCGCAACCGATCACCTCCCGCACGCCCGGCCCGGTAAGATCGACCACGACGACCCATCCCGGCCCGAGCACGTGGACATGGGCCGGAGGATGGTCGTTGGGATAGATCACCACCCGCAGGCCGGCAATCCGCAGGACCGTAGGCAGGCATGATCCTACATAAACCCAACCGCTCCGGAAAGTCCGCAAACGCCAGATGACACCGGTGCCCGGGTGGTCGCACAGGGCCCACCGAAGGCGCGCGGCCCGTAGCCGCGGCGGCACGGGGACTGCCCGCGCGGCACCGAGCAGCTGCGCGCGCGAAACGGGCGTCGCGCCTGGCTCCTCCCGATGGTCCCGCCGGGTGCCGCGCCGCCGCCGTCTGCGGGCCGGCGCGCAAACGCCCATCATGCCCATTGCCCCGCCTCTGGCGTTCACCCCTTGGGGCATTCACCCCCTGCGGCACTCACCCCCTGGCACCCGCCCCCCGGCTGCGCTACTGCACCGCACATGGGCCGCACCGCATCCCTCACCCGCGCCACCGCCGAGACCGACATCGCCCTCACGCTCGACCTCGACGGGTCGGGTGCGTCGGAGATCGACACCGGGATCGGCTTCCTCGATCACATGCTGACGGCGTTCGCCCGCCACGCGCTGTTCGACCTGCGCATCCGCGCCCAGGGCGACCTGCAGATCGACTGCCACCACACCACCGAGGACGTCGGCATCGTGCTCGGCCGCGCCTTCGCCGAAGCGATCGGCGACAAGCGCGGCATCGTCCGCTTCGGCCACGCCCTGATCCCGATGGACGAGGCACTGGCCGAAGCCGCCGTCGACATCTCCGGCCGCGGTCACCTCGCCTGGACCGTGTCGTTCGAGCGCCACCGCATCGGCGAGATCGACACCGAATTGTTCGAGGAATTCTTCCGCGCCTTCGCCGCCAACGCGTTGCTCACCCTGCACATCACGAGCCGCGCCGGCCGCAACGCGCATCACGTGGCGGAAAGCTGCTTCAAGGCGGCGGCCCGGGCGCTGCGCATGGCGGCGGCGCTCGACCCGCGCATCGGCGATGCGATCCCGTCCACCAAGGGCGCGCTGTGAGGGTCTTCACCGCCCATCTGCGCCCGGGCGCACCGCCGACACTGGTGCGCGAAGGTTTCGCCTGGGGCGCGCTGTTGTTCGGTGGCCTCTGGTTGCTGGCGCACCGCGCCTGGATCGCGGGTGCGATCGCGCTCGCCGCCGCGGTGCTGATCGCGGTCCTGGTGCCCGCCCCGGCGCGCGGCATCCTGGAGGTGGGGCTGGCCGTGGGGCTTGGTTTCAGCGGCTGGGACCTCGTGCGGGTCGCGCTCGCCCGGCGCGGCTATGCGCTCGCCCATGTCGTCGCGGCGCCGGATGCCGACGCGGCCCTGCTGCGACTGCTCACGCTGCGGCCCGAGCTGGGGGCCGCGTTCGTGCCGGCCGGCGGGTTGCGATGAAAATCGCCGTGGTCGATTACGGCAGCGGCAACCTCGCCTCCGCCTCCCGCGCGCTCGCCCTGGCGGCGGAGCGGGCCGGGCTCGCGGCGACCGTCACCGTCACCGCCGATCCGGACCTGGTGGCGCGCGCCGACCGCATCGTGCTGCCCGGCCAGGGCGCGTTCGCCGATTGCGCCCGCGGCCTGGCTGCCGTGCCGGGCATGGAGCAGGCGATCGCGCACGCGACCGACGCCGGCCGCCCATTCCTCGGCATCTGCGTCGGCATGCAGCTCATGGCCGAGCGCGGGCTGGAACACCGCATCACCCCGGGCTTCGGCTGGATCAAGGGCGAGATCGCGGCGCTCGATGTCCCCGGGCTGCGCCTGCCGCAGATGGGCTGGAACACGCTCGACTTCCGCCCCGGCGCGCATCCGCTGCTGGCGGGCCTGGTGCCCGGCGATCACGCCTATTTCGTGCACAGCTACGCGCTAACGGGTGCCGACCCGGCGGAGGTCCTGGCCACTACCGACTACGGCGGTCCGGTGGTCGCCATGGTCGCCGCCGGCAACCGCGCCGGCACCCAGTTCCATGTCGAGAAAAGCCAGGCGGTCGGCCTGCAGATCCTGACCAATTTCCTGCGCTGGACCCCGTAGATGGCAGCTCCCCCCACCGAACTGCCGCCGGCACCGCTGCGGGCGGTGGAGCGCGCCGAATCCTTCGACGACGATGACGACCTGCACGCCCTGTGCGAGGCGACGCACGCCGCCATCATCGACGGCGGCGGCTTCGGCTGGGTGTCCCCGCCCGGCCACCGCGCGCTCGAAAGCTACTACCGCGGCATCCTGCTGGTGCCGGAACGCGCGCTGTTCCTCGCCCGGCTGGACGGCGTGGTGGTCGGCGCCGCGCAGCTGGTTCGCCCGCCGCGCAACAACGAAGCGCAGGCCTTCGCCGCCACCCTCATGCACAGCTTCGTCGCCCCCTACGCCCGCGGCCACGGCATGGCGACCCTGCTGACCCAGCAGGTGGAGGAGGCAGCCCGCGCGCTCGGCTACCAGGTGCTGAACCTCGACGTGCGGGAGACGCAGACGGCGGCGCGGCGGCTCTATGAATCGCTCGGCTTCGTCCGCTGGGGCGAGCATCCGGCCTATGCGCGGGTGGACGGGCGGACGGTGCGCGGCCTCTACTACTACAAGCTGCTGCAACCCCAGGCGCTGCGCGACCGCGGGGCAGCATGAGCCTGACCCTGTTCCCCGCGATCGACCTCAAGGACGGCAAATGCGTGCGCCTGCGCCGCGGCGCGATGGCGGACGCCACCGTCTATGCCGACGATCCCGCGGCGCAGGCCCGTGCCTGGCAGAACGCGGGGTTCGCCTGGCTGCACGTGGTCGACCTGAACGGCGCCTTCGCCGGCCGGCCGGTGAACGCCGAGGCGGTGCGCGCGATCCTGGCCGCGACCTCCCTGCCGGTGCAGCTCGGCGGCGGCATCCGCGACCTGGCCGGGATCGAGGCCTGGCTGGCTGCCGGGGTGCGGCGGGTGATCCTGGGCAGCGCGGCGGCCAAGAACCCCGACCTGGTGCGCCAGGCCTGCGCCGCCTTCCCCGGCCGGATCGCGGTCGGGATCGACGCGCGGGATGGGTTCGTGGCGACCGAAGGCTGGGCGGAAACCACCACCCTCGCCGCAACCGATCTGGCGCTGCGGTTGCAGGACGCGGGGGCGGCGGCGCTGATCTATACCGATATCGCGCGCGACGGGATGCTGAGCGGGCTCAACCTGGAGCAGACGGTGGCGCTCGCGCGGCTGGTGGCAACGCCGGTGATCGCGTCGGGCGGGGTCGCGGGCCTGGACGACCTTATTGGCCTGCGGGCCGCGGCGCCGGGCACCAGCCTCACGGGGGTGATCGTGGGACGGGCGCTGTATGACGGGCGGCTCGATCCCGCCGCGGCGCTGGCCGCGCTGGGGCAATGAGGCCGGCGGCCGACGGGATCGTCGGATGCCGCCGTCCCCCCTGGTCCTTGCACCGGCACCGCAGCGGTAACATATGCGCCAGCCCGCTCTTCGCGGCCCCAGGATGTAGGGCGCCCGCGGCGACCGCTGCCTGCGCGATTCCCCGCTTGCCACGATCACGGCCCTCCGGTGTAAGAAAACCGTCATGCTGAAGCTCCGCGTCATCCCCTGTCTCGACGTCAAGGACGGTCGCGTCGTGAAGGGCGTGAACTTCGTCGCCTTGCGCGACGCCGGCGATCCGGTGGAGCAGGCGAGCCTGTACGACGCCGCCGGCGCCGACGAACTGACCTTCCTCGACATCACCGCCAGCCATGAGAATCGCGACACCCTCCTCGATGTCGTCAGCCGCACCGCCGCGCGCGTGTTCCTGCCGCTGACGGTCGGCGGCGGCGTGCGGTCGGTGGAGGACATGCGCCGCCTGCTGCTCGCCGGCGCGGACAAATGCAGCGTGAACTCGGCGGCCGTCGCCCGCCCGGAACTGATCGCCGAGGCGGCGGAGAAATTCGGCAGCCAATGCGTCGTGGTCGCGGTCGATGCCAAGCAGACGGGCCCGGATCGCTGGGAGGTGTTCACCCACGGCGGACGGCGCGGCACGGGGATCGACGTGCGCGACTGGTGCCGTCGGGTCGCCGCCCTCGGCGCGGGCGAGATATTGCTCACCAGCATGGACCGCGACGGCACCGGGCGCGGGTTCGACCTCGACCTGCTGCGCGCGGTCTGCGGCACGGTGCGGCTGCCGGTCATCGCCTCGGGCGGGGTCGGTACCCTGGACCATTTCGTGGCGGGCGCCGAAGCCGGCGCCACCGGCCTGCTGGCGGCGAGCGTGTTCCACTTCGGCACGTTTCGCATCGCCGAGGTGAAGGCAGCCCTGGACCAGGCAGGCCTGCCCGTGCGCCTGCCGCGCATGGCGGCGTAAGGAAGACGCATGGCGAAGACGGTCAAGAAACGTCCCGGGAAGCGTACCAATAAGAAACGCGACGTCGATGCCACGAAGCGCCCGCGCAAGCGTGCCGCGACGGCAAAGACGAAGAAGCGCCGGCTCGCCCCCACGGCCCCGCCCGAACCCCGCGCGGAACCCGCCCCGCGGCCGCCGCTCGCGATCGGCCCCGGCTCGGTGGTGCTCGACCGGCTGTACGCCGTGGTGCAAGACCGCCGCAACGCCGATCCGGCCGTCAGCCACTCGGCCCGCCTGCTGTCGCGCGGCCTGCCCAAGGTGGCGCAGAAATTCGGCGAGGAAGCGGTCGAATGCCTGATCGAGGCCGTGGCCGGAAATCGCGACGCGCTGGTGGCCGAAAGCGCCGACGTGCTCTACCACCTGATGGTGCTCTGGGTGGCAGCGGACGTCACGCCGGACGATGTCTGGACCGAGCTCAGGCGGCGCGAAGGCATCAGCGGCATCGCCGAGAAAGCCGCCCGCGCGCGCACCCTGCCGGTTGCAAGCGGACTGGAAACGACAAAAATCCCCTGAGCGCGCAGAACCGCAGGAGCACCCGATGGCCGTGTCCGGATTGCCCCCCTACGACGAGGCCAACATCTTCGCCCGCATCCTGCGCGGGGACATCCCGTGCCGGAAAGTCTACGAAGACACCTGGGCACTGGCCTTCCACGACATCGCCCCGCAAGCCCCCGTCCACGTCCTGGTGATCCCGAAAGGCCCGTACTGCTCCTTCGCCGACTTCAGCGCGGAGGCGAGCAGCGAGGAAATCGCCGGATTCATCCGCGCCGTCGGCACCGTGGCCCGCCAACTGGGCCTGGAACCCCCCGGCTACCGCCTGCTCGCCAACATGGGCACCGAGTCGGGCCAGGAAGTCCCCCACTTCCACATCCACCTGTTCGCCGGCCGCCCGCTCGGCCGCATGCTGCCCGGCGTCGGGTAGGGGCGTACCGCTGAGCGGCAAAGGCCAGGGGCGCTGCCCCTGGACCCCGCCAAGGGCATCGCCCTTGGAACCCTTCCGTT
>JABBNW010000263.1 GCA_019352115.1 Pseudomonadota bacterium | reverse complement strand
CCGGTGCTGCAACAGCGCGACGGTGATCGGCTCGACCATGGCCCGATGCTCGCCCATCCGGCCGCTCCGGGAACCGCTGGTGGTCAGGCCACCGGCTGGCCCGGGTAGGCAAGCTCGTATCGCGCGCGCCACTCCGGTCCCACGTAGTTCACGATCAGGCTGCGCCGCACGCCCGCGATCGGCCGCGGCGCGAAGCCGTGCCAGGTGTCGGCGCCGGGGACGAACATCAGCCCGGTGTTGAACGCGCCGGAGGCCCGCCCCATCAGCCGCCCCGCGCCGTCCAGCAGGTCCGTGCCCCAGTCCGCCGCATCCGGATGCCGCGACAGATAGACCAGCAGGGTGAGGCGCTTGGCGCCGATATCGGTGTGCGGCTCCAGCCAGAACCCAGCCATATCCAGGCAGCACTCGATGCGCAGGAAGCTGCCGGCCAGATCGATCCCGCACAGATCGCCGATCAGCCCGACCGTCGCCTCGTCCTGGAAGGCCTCCGCCAGCGCGCCACACGCCGGCAACCGGGCACGTGCGTGTTCCGAAACGAACAGGCGGGACGCATTGTTCGTCTCGCGCCGCCCCGCCGTCGCGGCGATCGCCGGCGGCGCGAACGGCAACGCCAGCAGCAGCGGCCACAAGCCTGCCGGCAGCACGTCGTGCAGGGTCCAGTGGCGGAACGGCCGCGAGCCGGCGCGCGCATGGAGCAGGGCGTGCCGCACATGGCTGCCGGCGGCCAGGGACTGGACGCCCGGGGCCTCGGCGATGTCAGATCGCGGCGGCATGGCGGACCGCATCGGGACGCAGGTAGGCATCGAAAGCGGAGGCGACGGCGCGCACGAACGGACGGCCCCGCGCGGTCACCTTCAGCCGCGCGCCGTCCCAGCGGATCAGCCCGTCCGCGGCCTGGGCGCGCAGGGCCGGCCCGGCGTCCAGCAAGGTGTCCGCCGCCATGCCGTGCCGGGCGGCGATCGCCGGCAGGTCGACCTCCCCGCCGCACATCACCTGCTCGATCACCGCCCGCCGCAGCCGGTCCTCCGCCGTCAGCACCACGCCGCGCGCGATCGGCAACCGCCCGTCCCGCAGCGCCGCATGCCAGGCCGGGATCGCCGTTTCGTTCTGCACGTAGCCATCCGGCAGCACGCCGATGGAGGACGCCCCGAGCCCCAGCAGCACCGGCGCCGTGTCCGTCGTGTAGCCCTGGAAATTGCGCCGCACCCGCCCCGCGCGCGCCGCCACCGCCAGGCTGTCCTCCGGGAGCGCGTAGTGATCCAATCCCACAGCCTCGTACCCCGCCGCCAGGATGACGCGCTCGGCCGCCGCGCGCTGCGCGAACCGCGCCGGCGGCCCGGGCAGCGCCGCTTCGTCCAGCAGCTTCTGGTGACGCTTGAGCCACGGCACGTGCGCGTAGCCGAACACCGCCACCCGATCCGGGCCGAGGCTCAGCGCGCGGGCGACGGTCTCGGCCACCCCCGCCTCTGTCTGATGCGGCAGGCCATAGATCAGGTCTAGGTTGATCCCGCCGATCCCGCGCGCACGCAGGCGCTGCGCCGCCGCCTCGGTGACCGCGAAGGACTGGTGGCGATGCACGGCGGCCTGCACAACGGGATCGAAATCCTGCACGCCGAGGCTCGCGCGGGTCACGCCGATCGCGGCCATGGCGTCGGCGGCGGCATCGGTCAGGGTGCGCGGATCGACCTCCACGGCCACCTCGGCGTCCGGCGCCTGGGCGAAGCGGGCGCGCAGCCTACTGGCGATGGCGATCATCCAGGCCGGGGACAGCGCGGTCGGCGTGCCGCCGCCCCAGTGGATGTGGCGCACCGGAAGCGACCGGCCGATCGCCCCCGCCAGCAGGTCGATCTCGTCCAGCAGGGCCGCGGCGTAGCGCGCCAGCGGCTCGGGGCGCTGCGCGACGGTGGTGTGGCAGCCGCAGAACCAGCACAGTTCCGCACAGAACGGGACGTGCAGATAGAGCGACAGCGGCGTGTCGTCGGCCAGCGCGCCCAGCCAGCCGCGCAGCCGGCCGGCATCCACCGCGGGCGAGAATTGCGGTGCTGTGGGGTAGCTCGTGTAGCGCGGCACGCGGCGATCGTAGGTTGCAAGCAGGGTTTCGAGGTCCATGCCCGGCAGGCTGGCCGCTGGCCTCCGTGGCCGCCTTGATCTGGATCAACCGCGGCAGGGTTGATCTGCGTCAATGCCGCGCCGCCCCGGATCGGCAAGGTTTCCGCCACACAAGGCTTCCCACCCTCGGGGCAGCCCATGCCCGGAACAAGGAGGCGAACATGCACCTGCGCGACATCCTGGTGGTCCTGCACGGGGCCAATGCGGGCGAGCGGCGGCTGGCGATCACCCTCGGCCTGGCCAGGCAGCACGGCGCCCGGGTCACCGGCTTCTGCCCGCTCGACCTGATGAGCACGGCGCCCTCGGCGCTGGAGGTCGTCGGCTATGCGGCGGCGATGATCAATGCCCAGGCAGCCCTGCAGCCGAGCCGGATGGCCGAGGCCGCCGAGCAGGCCGAAGTCGTCTTCCGCGACGGTCTGACCCAAGCCGGGCTGACCGGGACCTGGCTCACCGGCAACGGGCGGCCGCACGAGACCTTGGTTCGCCTCGCGCACCACGCCGACCTCGTCGTGCTCGGCCAGCCGGAGCCGGAGAGCCCCAGCTTCGCGCGCATCGGCGAGCTGATCGAGCATCTACTGCTGCACGCCGGCCGCCCGCTGCTGCTGGTACCCTACGCGGGCACGTTCGACCGGATCGGCAGCCAGGTGCTGATCGGCTGGACCGAAACCCGCGAAGCCGCCCGCGCGGTGCATGATGCGCTGCCGCTGCTGGCCGGGGCGGAACGGGTCACCGCGCTCACCATCCTGGAAGGCCGGGAGGCGCAGACGGATGACGAGCCGCCGGCCGCGGAGCTGGCCCGGCACCTGCAACGCCACGGCATCAAGGCGGTCGCCGCGCGCACCGTGACCGACGGCATCGCCGATGCCGACGCGCTGCTGTCATACGCCTGCGACATCGGAGTCGACCTGCTGGTGATGGGCGGCTACGGCCACTCGCCGCTGCGCGAGCGGATGCTGGGCGGGGTGACGCGCAGCTTGCTGCGGCATATGACGGTGCCGGTGCTGATGTCGCACTGACCGCTTCCCGTAGCGGCCGGTGCCGGCCGGCGGCCCGAACGGAGGCAGAGCATGACCGAAGAGACCCGGACCAAGGCGAACGAGCTCGCCGAGACCTTGCGCGCCCGCGGTCACACCGAACCGGCGGAGCAGGTCGGCACGGCCGCCGGCGCGGTCGAAGCGGTGGAGAGCGTGTTCCTGCGCGGTCTGCGCGACGCCCTGCAGAGCGCGCTCACCGCGATCGAGGCGATCGACCCGGTGAGCGCGACCATGATCGACGAGCTGCGGCTGGAGGTGGACAAGCGGCTCACGCCGCATCATTCGTGACGGCTCCCCGTCGTCGGAGCCGCACCGGATGAGCCGCATCGCCTATGTGAACGGACGCTACCTGCCGCAGCGCCATGCGGCGGTGAACATCGAGGATCGCGGCTACCAGTTCGCCGACGGCATCTACGAGGTGGTGCACCTCTATGATGGCCGGTTCGTCGACGCGGACCGGCATCTGGACCGGCTGGACCGCTCCTTGCGCGAACTGCGGCTGACGCCGCCGATGGGCCGCGCGGCACTGCTGTGCGTGCTGGGCGAGGTGGCGCGGCGCAACCGGGTGCGCGAGGGGCTGCTGTACATGCAGGTCACCCGCGGCGTGGCCCGGCGCGACCACGCCTTCCCCGATCCCGCGGTGCCGCCGGCGCTGGTGGTGACGATCCGGCGCATCCCGCCCTATCCGTCCGATCCGGCGGCCTGGACCGGCAGCGCGATCACCCAGCCGGACCAGCGCTGGGACCGCTGCGACATCAAGACCGTGGCGCTGACGCCCAATGTGCTCGCCCGTCAGGCGGCGCGCGCGGCGGGGGCGACCGAAGCGATCCTGGTCGATGCCGACGGGATGGTGACGGAAGGGGCGGCCACCAGCTTCTGGATCGTCGATGCGACGGGGGCGCTGCGTACCCGGCCGCTGGACCACGCGATCCTGCCCGGCTGCACCCGCGCCGCGCTGCTCGCGCTGCTGGCGGCGGCGGGGATCGCGCTCGACGAACGCCCGTTCAGCGTGGCGGACTTGCGCGCGGCGCGGGAGGCGTTCCTGACCAGCGCGACCAGCTTCGTGAAGCCGATGGTGCGGATCGACGGCGCGCCGGTGGGGGACGGAACGGTGGGGCCGGTGACCCGGCGGCTGTTCGAGCTGTTCGCGCGGCATGTGAAGGGCGACGGGCGCAACGCGGCGGGGTGAGGCCGGGGAGGTTGGCCGCCGCGCGCGGGCGGGAGAACGCGCAAGGGCTTTCTCCGTCGGTGCCGGGACCGACCGAAACCGTCTCCTGCTTGCGCCGGTCGGGCACAGGCGGTACGCCGCCGGGACCGCAACCGGGAGCGCAACGCCATGACCTCCACCCACCCCGAGACCCTCGCCCTGCACGCCGGCTGGCGGCGCGACGAAGCGACCACCGCGGTGGCGGTGCCGATCTACCAGACCACGTCGTATCAGTTCGACAGCACCCAGCACGCGGCCGACCTGTTCGGCCTCAAGGCACTGGGCAACATCTACACCCGCATCATGAACCCGACCACCGATGCGTTCGAGAAACGCATCGCCGCGCTGGAAGGCGGTGTGGCGGCCTGCGCGGTGGCCTCGGGCCAGGCGGCGAGCGCATTCAGCGTGCAGAACCTGGCCCGCGCCGGGGACAATATTGTTGCCTCCACGGATCTCTATGGCGGCACCTGGAACCTGTTCGCCAACACGTTGAAGGACCAAGGGATCGAGACCCGCTTCGTCGATCCCACCGACCCGGAGGCGTTCGCCCGCGCGACCGACGACCGCACCCGCGCCTACTACGCGGAAACCCTGCCCAACCCGAAGCTGATCCCGTTCCCGATCGCGGAAGTAGCCGCGATCGGCCGCCGCTTCGGCATCCCGCTCATCATGGACAACACCGCCGCGCCACTGCTGGTGCGCCCGTTCGACCACGGCGCGGCGGTGGTGATGTATTCCGCAACCAAATATATCGGCGGCCACGGCACCTCGATCGGCGGGGTGGTGATCGACGGCGGGAATTTCGACTGGGAGGCGCATGCCGTGCGCCAGCCGGCGTTGAACACGCCCGATCCCAGCTACCACGGCGCGGTGTGGTCGCAGGCGGTGAAGCCGCTCGGCCCGATCGCCTATATCCTGAAACTGCGGGTCACCCTGCTGCGCGACCTCGGCGCCGCGCTGAGCCCGTTCAACGCCTTCCTGTTCATCCAGGGGATCGAGACCCTGCCGCTGCGCATGCGCGCGCACAGCGAGAACGCGCGCCGCGCGGCGGACTACCTGGCCACCCGCAAGGAGGTGACGCGCGTGATCCATCCCGCCCACCACACCGGCCTGGCGGCGGAACGGACCGCCAAATACCTGCCGCGCGGCACCGGCGGGCTGATGGGATTCGAGATCGCCGGTGGCGCGGACGCCGGACGGAAATTCATCGATGCGCTGAAGATGTTCTACCACGTGGCGAATATCGGCGACGCGCGCAGCCTGGCGATCCACCCGGCCAGTACGACGCATTCGCAGCTTTCGCCGGAGGAACAGATTGCTACCGGAACCACGCCGGGCTACGTGCGGCTGTCGATCGGTATCGAGCATCCCGACGACATCATCGCCGATCTGGCGCAGGCGCTGGACGCGGCGGCGGGGTAGGCGGCGCCAGGCGCAACGGTGCCCGGTCAGATCAGGCAGACCGGCACCGACGCCAGCACCGCGCCCGAACCCTCCCCCGCGCCGCGCAGCAGCGCCGGGAGATCGGCCGCGGCGAGCGGGCGGCTGAACAGGTAGCCCTGCCCCTGCCCGCACCCTTCGGCACGCAGCCGCAGGAACTGGGCTTCGGTCTCGATCCCTTCCGCGAGCGTCTCGATGCCGAGGCTTTTGCCGAGGCCGACCACGGCGCG
>JABBNW010000021.1 GCA_019352115.1 Pseudomonadota bacterium | reverse complement strand
TGGTTCGGGTCCAGATGCTGGACCACGACGAAGGCCATGCCGTTGGCCGCAGGCATCGCAAGCAAAAACTTCCGGCAGGCGTCAAGACCGCCGGCCGAGGCGCCAATGGCGACAACCCGAAAGTCCCGGCCGGCGGCTGCCACACTCGGGGCGGACACGGTCCGTCTTGGTTTCGTCACGCCAGCCCCGTGGGAACGTCCTCGCGACATGGGGTATCGGCTTCCTGATGCTGTACCAGAGCGGATGTCATATCGGCCGCGATCAGCTCCGCGCCGGCCGCGCGGATTCTCCCGCGCAGGACATTATCCGCGCACCTGGGTTGGCGGTCAATCCTTGCAGCCTGCGCGCTCGCACGCATGTCGCAACCGTGCCGCCTGAGTAGTTTCCGATCCTGTTCGCGCCGTGTGCCCGCGGCCTACGGTCCGTCATGACCATGCGTACGTGCGAACATCGGCGGCATCGGCTCGCTCGTTGCGATCCATCTCGGCGTTCCGGCCCGTAGTCCCTGCGCGCGTTCCGACGGAAGCGGTATCATGCATCTGCTGTCCATGTTCCTCGTGCCGATCCTCGTCATCGTCGCCGTGATCGTGATCATGGCGACCATGAAGATACTGCGCGAATACGAGCGCGCTGTCGTGTTCACCTTCGGCCGCTTCCAGCGGGTCAGAGGACCAGGAATGGTCCTGCTGATTCCTTTCGTGCAGGAGATGGTCCGCGTCGACCTGCGTATCCAGGTGATCGAGATCCCCACGCAGGACGTGATTTCCCGCGACAACGTCTCGATGAAGGTTGACGCGGTGCTGTATTTCAATGTGGTCGATCCGGAGCGCGCCATAATTCGGGTGCAATCCTACCGGCCCGCGACCGTCATGCTCGCGCAGACTACGCTCCGCGCCGTGCTCGGCCAGCACGCGCTCGACGAGATGCTGTCGGAACGCAAGAAGCTCAGCAGCGACGTGCAGGCGATTCTGGACGGCCAGACCGAAACCTGGGGCATCAAGGTCACCAATGTGGAGATCCGCACCGTCGAGCTTACGGAAAACATGATCCGCGCGATCGCCAAGCAGGCGGAGGCCGAGCGCGACCGGCGCGCCAAGATCATCCATGCGGAAGCCGAATTCCAGGCGGCGCAGACGCTCGTGGATGCCGCCCAGATACTTTCGACCATTCCGGCTGCGATGCAGTTGCGCTACCTGCAAACCCTGACGGAGATCGGTGCGGAGCAGAATTCCACGGTGATCTTCCCGATGCCGCTCGATATCGTCACGCCATTCCTCCAGTTGATCGAGAAGGCGGCCAAGGGACCGCCCACCAGCACCCCGCGTCCGAGCCCTGTCCCCGCCGTGCTGCCGATGGCCGTTTCCTAAGATATGCGTGACGGAGGCCGGGTCGGGCGGCGGAGGGGCGTTCTGCGTAGTTTCCGATCCTCCCCAGGACCTATCCCTCTCCACTACCGTCACGCCCGGTCATCTTTAGGTCCCGGGACCGCCTTCCCGCCCCCGACCCGGGGCATCCGTCCGGCCCGACCCCTCGCTCCCGAAACATCGGAGATGCGGCGATGCAGCCGACCCAGAACCCGACGTCCGGCCCTGTCCACCCGGCGTCCCTCGCGCTGCTGAACCAGCATTTGGCGGCGGCGATCGACCTGCGCGGCCAGATCAAGCACGCGAGCTGGAATGTGCGCGGGCCCGGCGCAACTGCCGCCTACGGCGTGCTCGATAGCGCATCGGCTGCGGTCGAGCAGTATGCCGAGCTGATCGCCTACCAGCTCGCGGAGCTTGGCGGCAGCGCGAGCGGCACCATCGCGACGGCGGCGACGCGATCCTTCTTGGCGACGTACCCGCTCGGGGTGGCGGACTCGAGGGATCATGCCCGTGCGGTGGTCCGGGCGATGTCGACATTCGCCCTCTCGGTTCAGTGCGCCGGCGCGTGGGCGGTCCAGTCCGGCGATGCCGGCACGGCCGCATTGTTGTACGAGATCGTCCGCGGGCTCGATCGGCAGATCGCCAGCATCAAGCGTCTGACGATGGCGGAACGACGTGCGCCCAAAGTGTGCCCGTTCGCCACCTGGGGCGGCGCGGCCGCCCCGGCGGAAGATCGGCGCTCCCACAAGGCCGGCGCGGAAGCAGCTGTGCCGCGAGCGCGCGTTTCTGTCGCCGAGCCGCCAGACGGAATGCGCATGGAAATCGGCGCATGAAAGCGACCCGCGTGCTCGTGGTGGACGATGACGCCCTGGTCGGCAGCCTGCTCGGCGAAATGCTGGCCGGGATGGGGCACGCGGTCTGCGCGATCGAGACCAACGAAGGCGACGCAATAACCGCCGCCACCCGGTTCCACCCGGACCTGATGATCGTCGATGAACGTCTGGGTGACGGCAGCGGCATCCGTGCCGTCGATGCGATTCTCACGTCCGGCCCCGTGCCGCACGTGTTCGTCAGTGGCGATATTTCCGAGATCCGGCTGCGTCGGCCACATGCCGAAGCGCTGCAGAAGCCTTTTCGGGTCGCGGAACTGGAACGTGCGATCGCGCGCGTGCTCGATCGCCTGCCCGGCACCTAGCTGCGGACAGGAAACGACCTTCGGGTATCCCGCGCCGGATCTGCGGTCCGGACTTCGCCGCGCGTGCGGGTGCGGGTGCTGGACCGAACGGCCGAGGCACGCGCCGCCGAGTAACACACAGCCAGGGAACATAGAGTGAAGCAAACCCTCCTGGGTCGCCGCCCGCGCCCGGCGCGCCTCTGGGACAGCGGAGATCCGATCCGCGCAGAGCTGTTCGGCAGCGAGCGCATGGAGCAGCACGCCCGCAGCCTTGCCGCGGCGCAGCCGGTGAGTCCGGATTCGGCCCGGGGCGTGCCGCTCGCCGGCCGGCTCGGCGAGAACGCCACGGTGCTGCTGGCTTCGCATCGCGCCATCGCCCGGGCGGTTGCTGAGGGCGGGGCGATCACGCCGGCCGCGGAATGGCTGCTCGATAACTACTATCTCGTCGAACGGCAGATCGACGACGTGCGTGCCGACCTGCCGCCCGGCTACTATCGCCAGTTGCCCAAGCTCGCCGCCGGCCCGTTCGCCCGCTATCCGCGCGTGTTCGGCCTGGCCTGGGCCTTCGTCGCCCATACCGACAGCCGCTTCGACCCTGAGCTGCTGTCCCGCTACGTGCGCGCTTACCAGGAGGTCCAGCCGCTCTCGATCGGCGAGCTGTGGGCGCTCGCGATCACCTTGCGGATTGTGCTGATCGAAAACCTGCGTCGGATTGCCGAGGCGATCGTGCGCAGCCGCATCGGTCGCGCGCAGGCGGACAAGCTCGCCGACCGCCTGCTCGGCGTCGGCGGGACTGCGGCCGAGCCGGCGCCGTCGCTACTGGCGGAGCATGCGCGGACACCGCTCGCGGACGCCTTCGCCGTGCAACTGACCTTCCGGCTGCGCGACCAGGACCCCAGGGTGACCCCTGCGCTCGACTGGCTCGGCGCGCGCCTCGCGGCACAGGGCACGACGGCCGACGTCGCCGTGCATGACGAACACCAGCGGCAAGGTGCGGCCAGCGTCACGGTTCGTAACATCATCACCAGCCTACGCCTGATCTCCGACGTCGATTGGCCGGAAACCGTCGAGGGCATCAGCCTCGTCAACGACGTACTCGCCACCGCCGCCACCTTCCGGGAGATGGATTTCCCGACCCGCAACCTCTACCGCACCGCCGTCGAGACGTTGGCGCGCGGGTCGGACCGCACGGAGCTGGAGGTTGCACGCGCCGCCGTCCAGGCAGCCGCCCGCGCCGCAGCATCCGCCGCCGACGCGCGGCAGGCCGATCCCGGCTACCATCTTCTGGCCGGCGGACGGCGCGCGTTCGAGGCCGCGATCGGCTACCGCCCGTCCTGGCGCGCGTGGCCGGCGCAGGTCAACCGTGCCTGCGGCCTCGGCGGCTACGCGGGCGCAATCCTCGCCGTCGCGGCCTGCCTGCTTGTCGCTCCGCTGCTGGTGCTCGGCGCGATGGGCCTTGCCGGCCGGTGGCTCGGCCTGCTCGGCGTCCTGGGCGCGATCCCGGCGAGTGATCTGGCGGTTGCGCTGGTCAACCGCGCCGCGATCTGGGGCATCGGCGCCACCCTGCTGCCGGCGCTGGAGCTGCGCGCCGGCGTGCCGCTGCCGCTCCGCACCATCGTCGTAGTGCCGAGCCTGCTCACCACCCCGCAGGCGATCGCCGAGCAGGTCGGCCGCCTGGAGGTGCACCACCTGGCGAGCCCGGGCGGCGAGCTGGTCTTCGCCCTACTGTCGGATTGGCCCGACGCCGCGACCGAGCAGGCCGAGGGCGACGCGGCCCTGCTCGCCACGGCGGCAGCCGGGGTCGCGCGGCTCAATCGCCAGTATGGTCCGACCGCGGCGGGGGACCGCTTCCTGCTGCTGCATCGGCGACGAGTGTGGAACGCCAGCGAAGGTCAATGGATCGGCTGGGAGCGCAAGCGCGGCAAGCTGCACGAGCTGAACCGGCTGCTGCGCGGTGCGACCGACACCACCTTCATCGCGATCGACGGGCATCCGCCGGTCGTGCCGGACGCAGTCCGCTACGTCCTCACGCTCGACGCCGACACCCGCCTGCCGCGCGAGGCCGTGCGCCGGCTGATCGGCAAGATGGCGCACCCGCTCAACCGGCCGCGGTTCGACCCGGTCGCCGGCCGGGTCGTGGAAGGCCACGGGGTCATGCAGCCGCGGGTGAGCCCGTCGTTGCCGGTCGGGCGGGAAGGCTCGCTGTTCCAGCGCAGCTTCTCCGCCCTGAGCGGGATCGATCCCTATGCCTCGGCGGTGTCGGACGTCTATCAGGACCTGTTCGACGAGGGATCCTACGCCGGCAAGGGCATCTACGACGTGGATGCGTTTGCCGTCGCGCTCGCCGGCCGGGTGCCGGATTCCACGATGCTCAGCCACGACCTCTTCGAAGGCGTGTTCGCCCGCGCCGCCCTCGCCTCCGACATCGAGGTCGTCGAGGAGTTCCCGGCCCGTTACGACGTCGATGCGCTGCGCCGCCATCGCTGGGCGCGCGGGGACTGGCAGTTGCTGCCGTGGGTGCTGGGCCGGGCGCGCCGGCAAGGCGCGATGCCGGCGATCGGGCGATGGAAGATGCTCGACAACCTGCGGCGGACCCTGTCGGCGCCCGCCGCCGTGCTGGCCCTGCTAGTCGGCTGGGCGTTGCCGTTCGATGCGGCGGCAGTGTGGACCTGTTTCGTAACCGCGACGATCGTGCTGCCGACCCTGATCCCGGTGCTCACCGCCATCCTGCCGCGGCGGGCGGGGATCACCCCGGACAGCCATCTGCGCGCCCTCGGCGGCGATCTCGGCGCGGCGGCGACCCAGTCCTTCCTGCTGCTCGCGGTCCTGGCGCATCAGGCGTGGCTGATGACCGATGCGATCGGGCGCAGCCTGATCCGGCTCGGCCTTACCCGCCGCCACCTGCTGGAATGGGTCACCGCGGCGCAGGCGACCGTCGGGCCGCGGCTCGATCTGGCGGGCTTCTATCGCCGGATGGCCGGCGCACCCATGCTCGGCGTGCTGGCGCTTGCGATCGCCGTTCTGTCCGGACAGGGCACCTGGCCGCTCGCCGCGGCGTTTGCCGTGCTCTGGATCAGCGCGCCCGCGATCGCACGCTGGGCAAGTCAATCCCCCGCCCCGGTGCCGGTCTCCGCGGCCGACACGCAGGCCCTCCGGCGCACGGCACGACAGACCTGGCGGTTCTTCGAGACCTTCGTGACGCCGGCGGACAACATGCTGCCGCCGGACAATTTCCAGGAGGATCCGCATCCGGTGCTCGCCCACCGCACGTCGCCGACCAACATCGGCCTGTATCTGCTGGCGGCGGCGGTCGCACATGATTTCGGATGGGCTGGGCTGGCGGAGACGGTCGCGCGGCTGGAGGCGACCCTGGCCGCGATGCACCGGCTGCCCCTCTGCCATGGGCATTTCTACAATTGGTACGACACGCTGGAGATGCGACCGCTCGATCCGAGCTACGTCTCCTCGGTCGACAGTGGGAACCTGGCCGGCCATCTGATCGCGCTCGCCAATACGATGCGCGACTGGCGCGAGCGTCCGCCGGCCGAGGCTGCGTGGCGCGGCGGGATCATCGACGCGGCCGGCCTTGCGCGCGAAGCGGCGGCGCTGCTGGACCGCGGTGCGCGCGGGTCCGGCTGGTGCGAGGCGGACGCGGCGCTCGCCCTGCTGGCGGAGGCTGCCGGTCCGCGCCCGGGGGCCTCGCCGTCGCATCTTGCCGCACTGGCCGGGACGGCGGTCGATCGCGCCCGTGCGCTCGCCGGCGCGCGCGGCGACGACGACGCGGAAGACCTGCTGTTCTGGGCCGAGGCGGCGCGGCGCACGATCGACAGCCACGACCGCGATCTTGCCCCGGCTGTCGGCGCCGAGGACCCCTTGGCGCTGCGGCTTGTCGCGCTGGAAGAGGCGGCCCGGGCCATGGCGCTCGCGATGGATTTCGGACTGCTGTTCGACCGCACCCGCAAGCTGCTGTCGATCGGCTACCTGGTCGGGTCGGCAACGCTCGACCCCAGTTGCTACGATCTCCTTGCGTCGGAGGCGCGGCTGGCGAGCTTCATCGCGATCGCCAAGGGAGACGTCCCCGTTGCACACTGGTTCCGCCTGGGCCGCGGCGTCACGCCGATCGGGCACGGCGCCGCGCTGATCTCGTGGTCGGGCTCCATGTTCGAGTACCTGATGCCCTCGCTCGTCATGCGCGCGCCGGCGGGCAGCCTGATCGAGCAGACCAGCCGGCTGATCGTGCGGCGGCAGATCGACTACGGGGCGAGCCTCGGCGTCCCCTGGGGGATCTCCGAATCGGCCTACAATGCGCGCGACCTGGAGCTCACCTATCAGTATTCGAGCTTCGGCGTGCCGGGGCTCGGGCTGAAACGCGGGCTCGGCCAGAACGCCGTGGTCGCGCCCTATGCGACGGCGCTCGCGACCATGGCCGATCCGCGCGCGGCGGTGGCGAACCTGGCGCGGCTCGCCGGCATCGGCGCACGCGGTCGTTACGGGTTCTACGAGGCGCTCGACTACACCCCGGCCCGGGTGCCGGCCGGCACGGCGGTCGTGATCGTGCGTGCCTACATGGCGCACCATCAGGGCATGTCTATCGTTGCGATCGCCGATGCTCTGCTGGACGGGCTGATGCGCACCCGGTTCCACGCCGAGCCCATCGTGCAGGCGAGCGAACTCCTGCTGCAGGAGCGCACGCCGCGCGACGTCGCCGTGGCGCGATCCCTGGCGGCGGAAACCAAGCCGGCGGCGAGCGTGCTGGAGACGGAACCGCCCGGCAGCCGCCACCACGCCAGCCCGCACGGTGCCACGCCGGCGACCCTGCTGCTGTCGAACGGGCAGTATGCGCTCATGCTGACCGCCGCCGGCTCCGGCTACAGCCGCTGGCGCGACCTCGCCATCACCCGGTGGCGCGAGGACGCCACCTGCGATGACTGGGGTTCGTACATCTACCTGCGCGACGTCGCCGACGGGACGACCTGGTCGGCGGGTTTCCAGCCGAGCGGGGCGGAACCCGATGCCTATGGCGTGGCGTTCAAGGAGGATCGTGCCGAATTCACCCGCCGCGACGGCAGCCTGACGACGACCCTGGAGGTGCTGGTCTCGGCCGAAGACGCCGCCGAGGTGCGGCGGGTCGGCGTGCACAACGCCGGCAGCAAGGCGCGGATGATCGAGATCACGTCCTATGCCGAACTCGCGCTCAGCCCGCAGGCGGCCGACGTCGCGCACCCGGCCTTCGCCAAATTGTTCGTCATCACGGAGTATCTCGCCGACCCCGGCGTGCTCCTGGCGACCCGGCGGCGGCGCTCCCCGGACGAGCCCGAAATCTGGGCCGCCCATCTGGCCGTCGTTGATGGCGAGGCGGTCGGCCCGCCGGAGGTGGAAACCGACCGCGCCCGTTTCCTCGGCCGTGGCCGCAGCCCGCGTGCGCCGGTCGCGCTCGGCAACGCGCGGACCTTGTCCGGTACCGTGGGCGTCGTGCTCGACCCTATCTTCGCCCTGCGTCGCCGGGTGCGGGTGGAACCCGGCGCGATCGTGCGGGTCGCGTTCTGGACCATGGCCGCATCGACTCGGACGGATGCGCTTGATCTTGCCGACAAGCATCAGGACGTCACCGCCTTCGACCGCGCGGCGATGCTCGCCTGGACGCAGGCGCAGGTGCAGCTTCATCATATTGATATCGATCCGGGAGAGGCGCGCCTGTTCCAGCTTCTGGCCGGGCACCTGCTGTATGCCGCGCCGGCGCTCCGGCCCGCATCCGACACGATCCGGTACGGCGGCGGTGCGCCGCCCGGACTCTGGTCGCTCGGCATCTCCGGTGATCTGCCGATCTTGCTGTTGCGCATCGCCGATACCGGGCATCTCGACCTCGTGCGCCAGTTGCTGCGGGCGCATGCGTACTGGCGGCTAAAGCTGCTGGCGGTCGATCTCGTCATCCTCAACGAGCATGCGTTCTCCTACGCGCAGGATCTGCAGGACGCGCTGGAGGCGCTGGTGCGCGCGCGCCGCCCGCCGGCGCCGATGGACGGGCCGGCGGGCGGGGTGTTCCTCCTGCGGGCGGACATGATCCCGACCGACTCCCGCGCGCTGCTGGGCGCCGTGGCGCGGGTGGTGCTGGTCGGCCAGCGCGGACGGTTGTCCGATCAGCTCGCGCGCATCCCCGAGCCCGCGCCCGCGCCCCGGGTGATGGCGGTGCGGGGTCCGGTCGTCGCGCCGGTTCAGCCCTCCCCGCCCGTGCCGGAGCTGGAGTTCTTCAACGGGCTCGGCGGGTTCGCCGACGCCGGGCGGGAGTATGTGACGGTGCTTGGCCCCGGACGGGCGACGCCGGCGCCGTGGATCAACGTGATCGCCAACCGCGGCTTCGGCTTCCAGGTCTCGGCCGAGGGCGCCGGCTGCACCTGGGCGGTCAACAGCCGGGAGAACCAGATCACGCCGTGGTCGAACGATCCCGTCACGGACCGTTCCGGAGAAGCGTTCTACTTGCGCGATGCCGACACCGGGCAGGTGTGGAGCCCCACCGCCACGCCGATCCGCGATCCGGCGGCCGCCTATCTCGCGTACCACGGCCGCGGCTACAGCCGGTTCACCCACGCCGCGCATGGCATCGCGGCGGAGCTGTTGCAGTACGTGCCGCTCGACAGCCCGATCAAGATCTCGCGCCTGCGTCTGCGCGACACCTCGGGCCGGGCACGGCATCTGTCACTCACCGCCTTCGCGGAATTCGTGCTTGGTCCGTCCCGTACCGCGAGCGCGCCGCACGTGACGACCGAAATCGATCGCGCCAGCGGGGCGCTGTTCGCCCGCAACCCCTGGAGCCGGGAGTTCGGCGGCCAGGTCGCCTTCCTTGATCTCGGCGGAGCGCAGACGAGCTGGACCGGGGATCGGCGAGCGTTCATCGGCCGCAACGGAACCCTCGCGAGCCCGGCGGCGCTGGCCGGCACGACTCCGCTGTCGAACACGGTCGGGGCCGGGCTCGATCCGTGCGGGGCCCTGCGCACGAGCTTCGATCTGGCCGCCGGCGGAACGGTGGAGCTGGTCTGCTTCCTCGGTGCGGCGGCCGACGCCGAGGCAGCGCGGCGCCTGATCGCCCGCTATCGCGCGGCCGATCCCGACGCCGCGCCGGCGGCGGTCGCCGCTTATTGGGACGGCGTCCTGGGGGCGATCCAGGTGAAGACGCCGGACCGTGCGATGGACATCATGCTGAACGGCTGGCTGTTGTATCAGACCCTGGCCTGCCGGGTCTGGGCGCGATCCGGCTTCTACCAGGCGAGCGGCGCCTACGGGTTCCGCGATCAGCTGCAGGACGGCATGGCGCTGGCGACGGCCTGCCCGGGCGAGACCCGCGCCCATCTGCTGGCCGCAGCGGGGCGACAGTTCGTCGAGGGCGACGTGCAGCATTGGTGGCTGCCGCATTCCGGCCAGGGCGTGCGCACCCGCATCTCCGACGACCGCGTCTGGCTGGCGTACACGGTTGCGCACTACGTCGAGACGGTCGGCGACACGGCCGTGCTCGACGTGTCGGTGCCGTTCCTGGAGGGCCAGCGGCTCATGCCGGGCGAGCACGATGCGTTCTTCCAGCCGACCGTTTCCGAGGAAACCGCCACCCTGTTCGCGCATTGCGCGCGCGGCCTGGACGCAAGCCTGGCGCTCGGCAGCCACGGCCTGCCGCTGATCGGCACCGGGGACTGGAACGACGGGATGAACCGGGTGGGCGCCGAGGGGCGGGGCGAGAGTGTCTGGCTCGGCTGGTTCCTGTACGCCACCCTGATGGGCTTCGCCCCGCTCGCCGATGCCCGCGGCGAGACCGCCCGCGCCACCGCCTGGTGGGCGCATGCGGCCGGGCTGCGCGCGGCGCTGGACCGCGCGGCCTGGGACGGCGACTGGTACCGTCGCGCCTGGTTCGACGACGGCACGCCGCTCGGCACTGCGGCGGCCGACGCCTGCCGGATCGACTCGCTGGCCCAGTCCTGGGCGGTGCTGTCGGGTGCGGCGGATCCGGCGCGCGCGCGCCGGGCGATGGCGGCCCTGGAACGGGAGCTGATCCGTCCTGCCGAGGGCCTCGCGCTGCTGCTGGCCCCTCCGTTCGACACCGGGCCGCTCGATCCCGGCTACATCAAGGGTTACCCGCCCGGCATCCGCGAGAACGGCGGCCAATACACCCATGCCGCGCTATGGGCGGTGATGGCCTTCGCGCAGCTTGGCGAGGGCGACAAGGCGGCCGCGCTGTTTTCGTTTCTTAATCCGATCACGCATGCCGCCACGCCGACCGGCGTGCAGCGCTACAAGACGGAGCCTTACGCGGTGGCCGCCGATGTCTATGCGGCGGCTCCGCATGTCGGGCGCGGGGGCTGGAGCTGGTACACCGGCTCGGCGGGATGGATGCAGCGCGCCGGGGTGGAGAGCATCCTGGGGCTGCGGCTGCGTGCCGGGGTGCTGTGGCTCGATCCCTGCATCCCGCGGGATTGGCCCGGGTTCGAGATGGTGTTCCGGCATGGATCCGCGCGCTACGAGATCAAGGTCGAGAATCCCGCCGGCACCGGGCGCAGCATCGCCTTCGCCGCCCTGGACGGGGCGGTCGTCACGGCGCGGCCGTTGCAGTTGCCGCTGGCGGACGACCGCGCCACGCACCGGGTGGATATTCGGCTCGGGTGAGCGCGGGGCGGGGGATCAACCCGCTGAAGGCGGCCTCGATCCGTCGCAAGCCATGGCGGCTGCGATCAGGATTCAAGATGGACCTCACGACGGGGGCCCGCCGGGGTGTGGCGCGGCAACGATGATCTCCCGGCTCAGGACGGGAAGCAGGCGACCAAGCTCCGGCAGGCAGTCGGCCCGAAAGGCCTCGATGGGAGCACGCTGGATCAGGCGGCCGATCGCTTCCCCTTCACCCTTTCGCCCCATCAGCACCAGCCGCCGTCGCAGGGTCGCGCCCGGCAACGGCCGGCAGACCAGGCGCGGACTGAGCGAGGCCGATTTGAGCAGGCTGAGCGGGGTGATCAACGCCTAGCCCAGGCCGGCCACTGCTTCGCGCTCCAGGAAAGCCTCGATCTGGCGGCTGACATAAAGCTGCTGGCCGTAGCGCAGCATGTCGAGCCGGCCGGCGAGGTCCTGCAGGGTCGAGAACGATCCGGTGAAGCTGGCGAGCAACGCGAGCAGGTAGGGCTCGGACAGGATGGACAGGACCTGGAACTTATCTCCCGCTGCGACGGCCCGCGCGGCCACTGGTCCGCCGTGCCGGTGCCGGACGCGGACCACCGGCCCAAGCTGGAGGAATGCCTTGCGACCCGCATGGACGCGGTGGAGGCGGCCCGGCTGCTCGACCAGGCTGCGGCGAGACCCTGGATGCGGCCGGCGTGCGGGCACTGATCGCGGCAGCCGGACGCGGTAACTGACGCTGGAGCAGATCAACCACTGAAGCGGATCGGGAGGCGCGGTCGGAGATACGATGCCGGCGGTCCCGGTCATGGGGGCGATCCGCAACCAGATCCAGGTCGGGCACCGGGTCGGGCACCGGGTTTGCCGCCCCTCCCCGGGCGCGGTACAAACCGGCGCCGGCTTCGCCCCGCGATCCGGCCCAGGCCCAGCGCCCGAACCGGAGGCACGCCCATGCAAGACGCTTACATCTGCGACTTCACCCGCACGCCGATCGGGCGCTACGCCGGCGTTCTGAAGGACGTGCGCACCGACGACCTCGCCGCCCACCCGATCCGGGTGCTGAAGGAGCGCAACCCGGGCGTGGACTGGGACGCGCTCGATGATTGCTACCTCGGTTGCGCCAACCAGGCCGGGGAGGACAACCGCAACGTCGCCCGCATGGCGGTGCTGCTCGCCGGCCTGCCCACCTCGGTGCCGGGTGCGACCGTCAACCGGCTGTGCGGGTCCGGCCTCGACGCAGTTGGCACCGCAGCGCGCGCAATCCGCAGCGGGGAGATGGAGCTGGTGCTGGCCGGCGGGGTGGAAAGCATGACCCGCGCGCCCTTCGTGATGGGCAAAAGCACCGAAGCCTTCTCCCGCCAGGCCGAGATCTACGACACCACCATCGGCTGGCGCTTCGTCAACAGCCTGATGAAAACCATGTACGGCACCGACGCCATGCCCGAAACCGGCGAGAACGTCGCCGAGGAATTCCAGATCAGCCGCGCCGACCAGGATGCCTTCGCACTGCGCAGCCAGCAGAAAGCTGCGCACGCGCAAGCCAGCGGCTTCTTCGCCCGCGAGATCGCTCCGCTCACCCTCAAGACCCGCAAGGGCGAAACGATCGTCGATCGCGACGAACATCCCCGCCCCGACACCACGATGGAAATGCTCGCGAAACTGAAAACCCCGTTCCGCACCCCGGGCAGCGTCACCGCCGGCAACGCCTCGGGCGTGAACGACGGCGCCGCGGCACTGCTGCTCGCGTCGGCCGCGGCAGCGAAACGACACGGCCTGACCCCGCGGGCGCGCGTGGTCGCCATGGCGACCGCCGGCGTGGCCCCGCGCATCATGGGCATTGGCCCCGCGCCGGCCGTGCGCAAACTACTGGAACGCACCGGCCTGAGCCTGGCCGACATCGACGTCATCGAGCTGAACGAAGCCTTTGCCAGCCAGGGCCTCGCCGTCCTGCGCCAGCTCGGCTTGCCCGACGACGCCGAGCACGTGAACCCGCACGGCGGCGCGATCGCCCTCGGCCACCCGCTCGGTGCCAGCGGCGCACGGCTGGCCATGACCGCAGTCAACGCCCTGGAAGAACGCGGCGCCCGGCGTGCCATCGCCACCATGTGCATCGGCGTCGGCCAGGGCATCGCCGCGCTGATCGAGCGGGTCTGAGGCAGCAAGACCGGAAGGCGGCGCCTGCTCGCGTCGCTTTCCGCGGACCGTTGGCCCGCGGCTAACGCAACGTCAGCGCGATGCGCCGGAACACCATCACCGGCAGCGAACCGCCGGTGACGCCGCGCATCGGCTGGTCGTCGTCGTTGCCGATCCAGACGCCGATGATCCGTCCGCCGACGGCGCCGACGAACCAGGCGTCGCGGTAGTCCTGCGTGGTGCCGGTCTTGCCGGCGACGACCCTGCCGGGGATGGCGGCCCCGGCCCCGGTGCCTTCGGCGACCACCGCGCGCAGCATGCCCGCCATCATCGCCGCCAGCGCCGGCGCGATCACCGGCACGGGCGGCGGATGCGCGACCGGCGTCAGCGTCCCGCCGGCGCGAACGGCCAGCAGGCCGAACGGCGTGACCCGCAGTCCGCTGTTGAAGAACGTCGCATAGGCCGCGGCCATCTCCAGCAGTCCCACATTGGCGGTTCCGAGCGCGATCGAGGCGTTGTCCGGCAGCCGGTCCGTGATCCCCAACCGATGCGCCACCGCGGCCACCACGCGCGGCCCGCCGGCGCGCAGCAGCAGCCGCACCGAAGCGGTGTTGATCGACAGCGCCAGCGCCCGCCGCACCGAGATCTCCCCCAGGTAGCGCCGCTCGTAGTCGCGCGGATGCCAGGCGCCGAGCCGGATGGGCGCGTCCAGCACCCGATCGTCCGGCCGCACCCCGCGTTCCAGCGCCGCCAGCCAGACGAAGGGCTTGAAGGACGAGCCGGGCGGGCGGCGCGCCTCGGTCGCGCGATCGTAGGAGCTGTCCCGGTAGTCCCGCCCGCCCACCAGCGCCTGCACCGCGCCGGTAGCGGCATCGAGCACCACCACCGCACCCTCGCTCGCCCCTCGCGCCACGCCCGGCCCGTTCAGCACACCATCGAGCGCCGCCTCCGCCGCGTGCTGCAGCGCTGGGTCGAGCGTGGTGCGCAGCCCCGCGTCCTGACCGGGGGCGAGCAGCGGTTCGGCCGCGCCGGCCACCCAGTCGGCAAACCAGCCGGCCTGCATCGGGGGCGTGCGCGGGAAGGCGATCGCCGCCGCTGCCGCCTGCGCGCCCTGGGTGGTAAGGTCCCCGGCGCGCACCATCGCTGCCAGCACCTGGCGCGCCCGCGCCGCCGCCGCGTCCGGATCTGCGCGTGGATTGAAGCGCGATGGCGCGCGCGGCAGTCCGTCCAGCACCGCCGCTTGCCACAGGCTTAGCCGGCTGGCGGGGATGCCGAAATAGACCCGCGCTGCCGCATCGATCCCCCAGGCGCCGGAGCCGAAATAGACCCGGTTCAGCCAGATCTCCAGGATCTGCCGCTTGCTGAAATGGTGGTCGAGCCACACCGTCAGCAGCAATTCCTGCGCCTTGCGCCGCCACGTGCGCGCATCGCTGAGGAACAGGGTCTTCGCCGCCTGCTGGGTCAGGGTCGAGCCGCCCTGCACGATCCGCCAATGGATCAGATCGACCATGGCGGCGCGCAGGATGCCGATCGGATCGATGCCGGGTTCGGTCCAGAAGCGCCGATCCTCGGTATCCACCGCCGCCTGCGCGACGAAGGGCGGCAGGTCGGCGAGCCGCACCGGCGTGCCCGCGACGTCGCCTAAGCGGGCGAACACCCGACCCGCGGCGTCGCGCAGCACCAGGCTGGGTCGGCGGGATGGTGCCAGCGCGTCGGCCGGCCGCGGCAGATCGCGCGCGAACCACAGCAGGAGCAGCACCGCGGCAAGCCCGCCCCAGATCGCGGCGATCACGGCCAACCGGATCAGTCGCCACGGGCGGCGGCGGCCGGGGGCCGAGGGAGCGTGGGCGGAAGCCCGGTTACGGGGGATGCGGCCGGCGGCGGGCGCTCCGTCGTCGAACACCGCCTCGGCCGAGTCGGAGCCCCCTCGGCGGCCACGCCGCCCACCCGCCGCGCGCCGGTCGGCGGCGGGGACGGGGGCGACTGGGCGGGAAGGACGAGGCATCCGGATCTCCGGCACAGGGCCTTTACGCGGCCCCGCGTGTTACGGGATCGTGCACCCGGCGGGAAGCACGCATCGGGGCAGCGCCGGGCAGCGAAGGAGAAGGCAGGATGAAGGGATTGTTCCTGGACGCGGTCGATGACCTCGCCGACGTGTTCCGCCGGGTGGTCCACCCCGACGATCCGCCGGTCGATGTCCGCGAGCAGGACGCGGTGCCGGCCGAGGCGCTCCCCGCCCTGCTCGCCGGCTATGATTTCGTGCTGGACGACCACAGCGCGCTGCCGACCGCGGCCATGGCCCGTTGCGCCGGGCTGCGCCACGTCATTTTCCTCGGCACCGGCGCGCGCAGCTACATGCACCCGGAGGAACTGGCAGCCCTCGGCATCACCGTGCACATCATCAAGGGCTACGGCGACACCGCAGTGGCCGAGCACACGATCGCCCTGATGTTCGCCGCCGCGCGCGGGATTGCGCGGATGGACCGCGACATGCGTGCGGGGCAGTGGACGCGGACCGAGGGGCCGCAGTTGACCGGCAAGACGCTCGGTCTGCTCGGCTTCGGGGGCATCGCCGCCGAGGTCGCGCGGCTTGCCGGCGGAATGGGCATGCGGGTGCTGGCATGGAACCGCACGACGCGCAGCGCGCCGGGCGTGACGTTCGTCGATCTGCCGGTGCTGTTGGCATCGAGCGATGTGCTGTCCCTCCATCTGCTGCTGACCGACGAGACCCGCGGCTTCCTGGATGCGGCGCGGCTTGCGGCCCTGCGTTCCGGCATGATCCTGGTAAACACCGCGCGCGGGGCGCTGATCGACGAGGCGGCGCTGCTGGCGGCGCTGCGGGCGGGGCAGATCGGGCATGCCGCCCTCGATGTGTTCGATACCGAGCCGTTGCCGGCGGCGCACCCGCTGGTGGGGTTGGCGAACGTCACCTTGTCCGCGCACAGCGGATTCCGCACGCCGGAGGCGTCGGAGACCCTGCTGCGGCGGGCGCTGGACATCGCCCGGGGGCTTGCGTAACCCCAGGGATCTGGCCCGCCTGGCGGAACGGTAGACGCAGCGGACTTAAAATCCGCAGCCCGTTGGGGCGTGGGGGTTCGAGTCCCCCGGCGGGCACCAGAGGGACACAACCATGCCCGCGCGACACCGGGGGGTGCTGCGACCGGGCCAACTGACCTTGGTCGCAGCTGCCGTGCTTAGGCCGCCTTCCGCACCCCGAGCCGGGCGAGCGCCCCGGCAATCCGCGTGCCCGTCTCGGCCGTGGCGGGCCGGAACGGCAGGCGGGGCAGGCGCCAACCCGCCTCGCCCGTCTGCGCCGCCAGCACGGCTCGCATCGTCGGAATGAACGGCGCCTCCATGAGGCCGATCGCCGCGCGCATGGTGGGCTCGGCGGCCGCGCTATCCGTGAACATCGCCCGCACCAGGTCGGGAACCAGGTTCGCCATGCCGCAGATCGTGCCGGCGCCGCCGGCCGCGCGTGCCTGGGCGATATCGGCCTCATTGCCGACCAGCACTGCGACCTCGGGCGCTGCGGCGCGGAAGGCGAGGAACTGCGGGAAGTCCGCGGAGCTGTCCTTCACCCCGGCCAGCATCGCGCCGTAGTGGCCGCGCAGCCGCGCGACTTCGGCCGGGGGCACGGCAACGCCGGATACCTGCGGGATATGGTACAGTGTCGCCCGCAGCCGCGCGTCGTTCACCCCGTCCAGCACGGCGGCGAACGCATCGCCGATGCCCTGCTCGGTCGCATCGCGGAAATAATACGGCGGCAGGATCAGCGCATGGACCAGGCCGAGGCTCAGCGCACCGCGGATCAGCGCCACGGCCTCCCCGATCGCCGGGCCGCCGGTGCCGAGCGCGAGGCGCGTCGGCGCGATCCCGGACGCCAACAGCGCCTCCACCGTCGCCAGCCGCTCCGCGGCGGTGAAGGATGGTCCCTCGCCGGTGGTGCCGAACAGGACCAGCCCGTCGCATCCTCCTGCCAGCAGGCGCGCGCCGTGCCGGACCAGGGCGGCGTGGTCCACGCCGCCTCCCGCTTCCAGTGGGGTCGCGCAGGCCACCCATAATCCCGTGATCGGTTGTGTCATCCGTTGACTCCTTCGAGCGCGCGCGGCTTCGCCGCGGCGGTGTGGTCATTGAACGCGAGCGCGCGGTCGCGGGCGCTGTTGAGGTGGGTCCGCAACCCGGCCAGCGCCGCGTCCGGATCGCGGCGGGCCACCGCCGCCAGGATTGTCGCGTGCTCCGCCATCGCCGGTGGCAGCCGGTCGGGCGTGAGCGTGACCCGGTCCTGCATGATGAGGCGGATGCGGACGGCGTTGACCCGGTGGATGTCGGCGATCAGCCCATTGCCGAGCGCGTCCACGAGGGCGTCATGCAGCCCCCAGTCCACTGCCTGCGCATCGGCCAGCAGCGCCGGCGTGATGCCCGTGCGCGCGGCGCGCAACACCCGGTCCAGCAGGTCCTGCTGGACCGCAATGGCGCTGTCGGGCGCGGTGCGGACGAACTGCACCAGCGCTGCGCATTCGATCGTTTCGCGCAACTGGAACGCGTCCCGCATCATGGCAAGGTCGAGCGTCGCGACCTGCAGGCCCCTCTGCGGGAGGGTGCGGAGCAGGCCGTCCGCCTCCAGCCGGGGGATCATTTCGCGCACGGCGCCGAGTGGCTGTCCGGTCAGCGCCGCCAGCTCGCGTTGCGTGACGAACTGGCCGGGACGGAGGCGCTGGTCCAGCAGATGCTGGATGAACGCGTGATAGGCTTGATCGCGTAGCCGCATGCAGGGCGTGTACTTCTAACATGTCAGTCTGTAAAGGCCGGCCAACCCGACCCGCGCGGCCCCGCGTCCCGCGCCTTGCAGCGCGCGCCGCCGCCGATGGAGATTCGCGGCGTGCCCGCCTCCGATCCTCGCCGCAGGCTGCCCCCGGCGCCACAGTCCCAGAACCGGCAGCGGGGGCGTGGCATCGCGCTGACAAGATTGCGTTGCCGCCTATCGCGCCGGACCGGGCCGCGCTAGGGTCAGGCCATGCCAGCCCGCTATCTCGTCACCGGCGGCGCCGGTTATGTCGGCAGCCATCTCGTGCGCGCGCTCGCGGTGCGCGGCGATGCGGTCACTGTGATCGACAACCTCCGCCAGGGCCACCGTGCCGCCATCCCCGAAGGGGTGCGACTGGTCGAGGCCGACCTAGCCGATACCGCGGCCGTCGACGCCGTGCTGGCCGACGGTCCATGGCACGCGGTGTTCCATTTCGCCGCGCTGTCGCTGGTGGGCGAAAGCATGCGCGAGCCGTTCCGCTACCTGCTGGAGAACGCGGGCAACGGCATCCGCCTGATCAAATCCTGTGTGCGCCATCAGGTGCCGCGTTTCGTGTTGTCCTCCACCGCCAATCTGTTCGGCGCACCCGAAACCATCCCGATCGCCGAGGATGCAGCGATCGATCCCGGTTCCCCCTACGGCGAAAGCAAGCGGATGATCGAGCGCGCCCTGGTCTGGGCCGACCGGGTGCACGGGCTGCGCAGCGCCTGCCTGCGCTATTTCAACGCTGCCGGCGCCGATCCGGACGGGCTGCTGGGCGAGGACCACGATCCGGAGACGCATCTCATTCCGCTCGCGATCGACGCCGCATTGGGTCGCCGGCCGGAACTGCAGGTCTTCGGCACCGACTACCCGACCCCGGACGGCACCTGCATCCGTGACTACATCCACGTGTCCGACCTCGCGGACGCGCATCTTGCCGTGCTGGCCCGGCTCGACCATGCCAGCGTGACTTACAACCTGGGCAACGGTCAGGGGGCGTCGGTGCACGACGTGATCCGGACTGTGCAGGAGATCACCGGTCGTCCGGTGCCGCATCGGATCGCCCCGCGCCGACCGGGCGACCCGCCGGTGCTGGTCGCGTCCTCTGCCCGGCTGCGGCGCGAGACCGGCTGGGCCCCGCGTTTTCCGGAGTTGCGCGCGATCGTGCGCACGGCGGCGGCCTGGCGGGAGGCGCATCCGGCCGGCTACGGCGACTGATCCGCCCGGCTTGCCGGGTCTCCCGCGCCGCCGTAGTGAAAGGCGAACGCAGGAGGAGCCAGGCGATGAAATTGATGAGCTTCCGCCGTCCGGACGGCAGCAGGAGTTGGGGCGTGGTCAAGCCCGACAGCGTGGTCGATCTCGGCCACCTTGCCCCCAGTCTGAAGCATGCGCTGTGGGCGACCTCGTCGCTCGCGGAGGAGGCCGCGCGCCACGCCGATTTCGCCCTGGACGAGGTGCATTTCCTGCCGCCGATCCCCGATCCGGACAAGATCATCTGCGTCGGGCTGAACTACATGACGCACATCAAGGAAGGCGGCCGCGAGCCGCCGCCGAAGCCGATCATCTTTGCCCGTTTCGCCAACAGCCAGGTCGGCCACGGTGAGAAGTTGATCCGCCCGAACGTGTCCGAGACCTATGATTACGAGGGCGAGCTTGCCGTGGTGATCGGCCGGCGCTGCCGGCACGTGAAGCAGGCGGACGTGGCTTCGGTGATCGCCGGCTACGCCTGCTACAACGAAGGCTCGGTGCGGGAATGGCAGCGCCATTCGGGGCAGTTCACGCCGGGCAAGAACTTCTTCCACTCCGGTTCGTTCGGCCCGTGGCTGGCGACGCCGGAGGAAGTCGGCGACATCACCCAGGCGCATCTGATCACCCGGTTGAATGGGGAGGAAGTGCAGCACGCGACCATCGATGACCTGTGCTTCGACATCCCCACCCTGATCGAATACGTTTCGACCTTCACGCAGTTGGAAGCCGGCGACGTGATCGTGACCGGCACCACCGGCGGGGTCGGCGCCTATCGCAAGCCGCCGCTGTGGATGAAGCCGGGCGACACGGTGGAGGTCGAGATCACCGGCGTTGGCCTGCTGCGCAACGAGGTGGTGGCCGAAGGCTGATGCGCAACGAAATCCCCTGGGGGGGCGACCTTGCCGCCACGGTCGCCGAGTTCGCCGACGCCGAGGGGGTGCACGACGGCGCCCGCGCGATCGGCCTCGCCGCTCTGGCCGGCCGGTCCGCGCGTCTTGCGCTGATGCTGCGCGACGCCGGGATCGCGCCCGGCACCTGCGTCGGGCTCAGTCTGCCGAACGGGATTCCCGCCGTCTGGGCGACCAACGCCTTGCGGCTCGCGGGGGTCGCCGAGGTGGGGCTGAACGCGGGGCTGACGGAGGCGGAACGGCGCTATTGCCTCGATCTTTCCGCCACCAGGCTGGTGGTGACGTCGGCCGAGCAGGCGGGCGCGTTCCGCACGCTCGGCCGCGAGGTGATCACGATCGAGGATGTGGCCGACACTCCAGCCGACCCGGCCGCTCTTCCGCCGGTGCCGGGGGCAGCGTGGGCAAAAATCGGCTTCACGTCCGGCACCACCGGGCAGCCGAAGGCGATCGTGACGACCCATGCGGCGCGTTGGCTCGCGAACGTGCTGCAACGGGCGCATCTCGGCGTGATGCCCGGGCCGGGAAGCCGGGTGTTGCTGATGACGCCGTTCATCCACGGCGCCGGCCTCATTGCCCATGCGTTCCACGACCGCGGCGCGGGGATCGTGCTGCTGCGCGGGGTCGATCTGGCGGTGGCGCTGCCGCTGCTGCGGCACGGCGCCGTCGATCATGTGTTCGCCCCGCCGACCGTGCTGGCGAAGCTTGCCGGCGCGCTGGAGGGCGAACGCATCGGCGGCATCCGCACCATCTTCTGCGGCACGGCGCCGCTGCTGCCGGCGCTGTACGCCAAGGCGCGTGCAATCTTCGGTCCGGTGGTGCGCATCACTTACGGCAAGTCGGAGATCGTGAACCCGATCACCGTGCTGCCTCCCGCTGCCACCGATGCCTATTATGCCGAACCGGCCGGGGAGGGCGTGTGCGTCGGCTGGCCAGGCAGCGGCGTCGAGGTTGCGATCCGCGAGGAGACCGGCGCCGTGCTGGGACGCGAGCAGGTGGGCGAAGTGCATCTGCGCGGGCGGCACATGTCCTGCGGCCATATCGACGCCGGCGGCTTCCAGCCGTTGCCGGATGACGGCTTCCACGCCACCGGCGATCTGGGACGGATCGATGCGCGCGGACGGTTGCACCTGGTGGGCCGGCTTGCCGACGTCGTGAAATCCGGCGGCTACAAGATCCACCCCGACGAGATCGAACGCGAGCTTGCCGGTACCGCCGGCACCGCAGCGGTGGCAATCGTGTCCCTGCCTTCGGAATATTGGGGCGAGATTATCGTTGCGGTGGCGGAGACCGACGATGCCGCCTGGCCGGACCGGGCGCGGGCCGCGCTCGGCGGCCTGGCGCGATACAAGCACCCCCGCGCGTTCCTCATGCTGGACGAACTGCCGCGCAACCCCCAGGGCAAGATCATGCGCCGGCTGATCCGCGCGGCGTTGCTGGAACGCTACCGCATCGTCGATGGATCGCACCCCAGCCTGGAACCACGCTGAATGGACAAGACCTACGAAACCCTGCTGGTCGAAACCCCGCGCCCGCACCTGCTGCTGGTCACCTTGAACCGGCCGGAGGTCGGGAACGCGAAGAACACGCAGATGGGGCTCGATGCCCTCGATCTCTGGACCCGGCTCATCGATCATCCGGGCGATGTGCGCTGCGTGGTGCTGACCGGGGCAGGGGAGCGCATCTTCTGCGCCGGCGGCGACCTCAAGCAGCGCAAGGGCATGACCCAGGCGGAGTGGCAGCACCAGCACGAGATTTTCGAGCGCGGGCGCGACGCACTGCTGGAACTGCCGATGCCGGTGATCGCCGCGGTGAACGGCCACGCCTACGCCGGCGGCCTGGAGACCATGCTGGTCTGCGACTTCGCCTATGCCGTGCGCGGCGCCCGCTTCGCGCTGACGGAAGTGACGATCGGCATCATGCCCGGCGGCGGCGGCACCCAGACCCTGGCGCGGGTGGTGGGGGAGCGGCGCGCGAAGGAACTGATCCTGACCGGCCGCCCGTTCAGCGCCGAGCAGGCGCTGGAATGGGGCGTGGTGAACCACGTCTCCGAACCCGGGCGGTTGATGGAGGACGTGTTCGCCACCGCACAGGCGATCTGCGACAACGCGCCGTTGTCGGTGCGGCAGGCGAAGAAGTCGATCCACAACGGGCTGCAGATGGATCTGAAACGCGGCCTGATGTTCGAGATCGAGGCGTACAACCGGCTGGTCGATACCGAAGACCGGCGGGAAGGCGTGCTGGCGTTCAACGAGAAGCGCAAGCCCGTTTTCAAGGGGCGGTAGAAGGAACGACGACGATGTCCGACATCCCCACTCACGTGCAGATCAACGAGGAAGGCCCGCGCGAGGGCTTCCAGTTCGAGAAAGGCCCGATCTCCACCGCGCGCAAGATCGAACTGATCGATGCGCTGAGCGAGACGGGGATCAACCACATCCAGGTCGCCTCCTTCGTCAACCCGAACCGCGTCCCCGGCTGGGCGGATGCCGACGCGGTGGTGGCCGGGTTCAAGCGCAAGCCCGGCGTCGAATACACTGCGCTGTGGCTGAACGTGAAAGGCCTGCAACGGGCGATGTCGAGCCAGCGGCTCGACATCAAGGGTTCGTTCTCACTCACCGCTTCGCCCACCTTCCTTCTGCGCAACCAGCAGCGCAGCATGGAAGACAATGTGCGGATCGCGCACGAGACGATCCGGATGTATAAGCAGAACGGCATTCCGCTAGAACGCGCCGGGATCATGGCCGCGTTCGGCTGTAATTTCGAAGGCGAGATCCCGCACCAGCGCGTGCTCGACCTGATCCAGACTTTGCTCGACGTCGGTGTCGAGCACGGGGTGACGCCGAAAGTCTTCTCCCTCGCCGATACCATGGCCTGGGCCACGCCGAAAACCATCCGCGACCTGGTCGGCAAGGTGCGCAACCGTTATCCCGATCTGACCTTGTCGCTGCATCTGCACGACACCCGCGGCATGGGCATCGCCAATGCCTATGCGGGGCTGGAGATGGGCGTGGCGATCTACGATGCCACCGTGGGCGGTCTCGGCGGCTGCCCGTTCGCCGCGCACAAGGGAGCGGCCGGCAATGTGTGCACGGAAGACCTGGTGTTCATGCTCGACGAGATGGGCATCGCGACCGGCATCGACCTCGACAGGCTGATCGAGGTGGCGCAACTCGCCGAGGACATCGTCGGCCATCCGTTGCCCGGATCGGTCAAGGTGGGCGGCAGCCTGAAGGCACTGCGCGCGAATCTGCACTGAAGATCGTGGAGGAACCCATGACCGCTCTCACCCAGTCCGTCGGCCGCTTCATCGCCGACCTTTCGCCCAACCGCATCCCCGAGGAAGCCATGCGGGTTGCCCGCCTCGGCTTCATCGACTGCATCGGCACCATGATCGCCGGACGCAACGAGGACGCGGTCGGCATCCTGAAGACCGTGCTCGCCCCCGCGTCAGGGCCGTCCTCCATCGCGTTCTCCGCCGCCCATGCCACTGCGCCGGAAGCGGCCTGGATCAACGGCGTCGCGGCGCACGCGCTGGACTATGACGACGTCGCCCTGCGCGGCCATCCCTCCACCGTCCTGGTGCCGGCGATCCTGGCGGAAGCCGAGGCGCTGGATGCCACCGGGGCCGACATGCTGGTCGCCTATGTCGCCGGCTACGAGACCTGGGCGGAGATGTTCCGCCGCGACTCTGGGCTGCTGCACAAGAAGGGCTGGCATCCGACCGGCCTCTATGGCGCGGTCGGCGCCGCCGCGGCCTGCGCCAGGCTGCGCCGGCTGGATGCGACCAAGGCGGCGATCGCGGTGGCGCTCGGCGCATCGCAGAGCGCCGGTCTGATGGCCAATTTCGGCACCATGACGAAGCCGTTCCACGCCGGCCGCGCCGCCCATTCCGGCATCATGGCCGCGCGCCTGGCGGAAGCCGGGTTCACCGCCGCCACCGACGCGCTGGAGCATCCCCAAGGCTTCCTGCACGCCATTTCCCCCGACGGCAGCGAGGACCGTGCCAGCGAATCGCATCTCGGCGAGACCTGGGCGCTGATCACGCAGGGGCTGGGGATCAAGAAATACCCCACTTGCTACTGCACGCATCGCGCGATCGACGGCATCCTCGACCTCATGGCCGAACACCCGGTGCGGGCCGACGAGGTGCAGCAGGTCACGGTCAAGATCAGCGACTATTTCGCCACCGTGCTGCGCAACCATGCGCCCGACACCGGGCTTGCCGCCAAGTTCAGCATCGAGTTCGCGATGGCGAGCGGCATCATCGCCCGCCGGGTCGGTCTGCGCGAGCTGACCGACGATTTCGTCCGCCGCGACGAAATCCAGGCGCTGATGCGGAAGGTGCGGATCGAGACGACGACCGAATACGACCCGGAGCTGCCGGGCGCCGCCTTCGCCGATCAGGTGCGAGTGGAGACCACCGCCGGCCAGGTGCTCGACGCCGCGCCGGTCAAGCGGGCGACCGGCCATCCGACCCGCCCGCTGGTCGAAGCGCAGATCTACGACAAATTCGCGGACTGCCTGGACGCCGGCCATTCCGATATCCCCGCCGCCACCTTGTTCGCCCGCCTCAAGGGCCTGGAGGGCATCGCGGCGCGCGACCTGGCGCGCGTGTAGGCAACCGCGGCGCGGCGCGTCAGAAGAAGCGCGCGAACCAGTCCAGCACGTCCCCCGGCGCTTCTTCCGCGACGTAATGACCAGCGGCAACCGCGCCGCCGGTCACCGCTGAGGAACTGTAGGCGCGCCAGGTCGCCAGCGGGTCGTACCAGTCCCCGATCCGACCGCGCTCGCCCCACAGTGCCAGCAGCGGGCACGCGATCTGCTGTCCCGTGCTGCGGCTTTCGCGATCATGGGCCAGGTCGATCGTCGCCGCGGCGCGGTAATCCTCGCACATGCCGGTGATCGTCGCCGGCTGGCGCGCCGCCGCCAGATAGTCGGCCAGTGCGTCGGGGTGGAACAGGTTGGACGGCCGCGGGGAACGGTTCGTGTGCGCATGGAACCATACTTCTGGCGCGGCGTTGATCAACGCCTCCGGGAACGGATGCGGTTGGGCGAACCAGAACCAATGATAATAGCCCAGCGCGAATGCCATGTCGGCCCGCTCGAAATGCACGAGCGTCGGAACGATGTCGAGCACCGCCAGACGTTCCACGGCCTGCGGATGATCGAGCGCCAGCCGATGCGCCACCCGGCCGCCGCGGTCATGCCCGGCCAGGCGGAAGCGGGCGAACCCCAGTGCCGCCATCGCCGCCACCATGTCGGCGGCCATCGCCCGCTTGGAATAGGGCATATGGTCCGCGCTGGCGCCGGGCTTGAACGAGCCGCCGTAGCCGCGCAGATCGGGGCAGACCACCGTGAAGCGGGCCGTCAGCGCCGGCGCCACCGCGTGCCACATCATGTGCGTCTGCGGATTGCCGTGCAGCAGCAGCAGGGGCGGCCCGCTGCCGCCCACCCGTGCCCGCAAGGTGCCGTCGGGCACGGCGATCTCCCGCAGGTCGAAGCCTGGAAACAATGCACCCATCGTGCCTCCCCCGTGTTCGCCGCGGACGGGCATGTCCGGGCCCAATCCGCCATCCTGGGATAGCACGTCGAGCCTTCCTCGCGACGCCTTGGGGAAATATGACCGGCTCGTTGCCGCGAGCTATACTCGCAAACATGCTAGCCCTTTGCATCCGTCTGAAATTGCCGCCCTGCGCCTGTCGTCCCCGCGCTCCCGGCCCGTGGTCGCCGCCGTGATGAACCTCCGTTCGATCATCATCGCGATCGCCGAGCGGATCGGGCTGCCCGATCCTGTGCTGCGCGCCGCCATTGCCCTGCGGGTGGCGCAATTGTCGCGGCGCCTCGTCGCGGCCGGCCCGTACGAGGAGCGGGTGGTCGCGGCGCTGATGGCCGGCACGCCGATCGCGCACTATCCTGAGGCCGCCAATGCCCAGCATTACGGATTGCCGGCCGAATTCTTCGGCCTGATGCTGGGTCCGCAGCGCAAGTATTCCTGCTGCCTCTATGACCGCGCGTCGACGCTGGCGGAGGCGGAGGAGGACGCATTGGCACAAACGGCCGCGCATGCCGATCTTCAGGACGGCCAGAGAATCCTCGACCTCGGCTGCGGGTGGGGCTCCCTGAGCCTGTGGCTGGCGGCGCGCTTCCCCCGCGCGGAGATCGTCGCGGTCGCCAACGCTCCCGCCCAGCATCGCTATATCGAGGCGGAGGCGGCGCGGCGCGGCTTTTCCGGCCTGCACGTCCTGACCGCCGAGATGACCAATTTCGCCCCGCCCGGCCGGTTCGACCGGATCGTCGCCGTCGAATTGTTCGAGCACATGGCGAACTGGGCCGCCCTCCTGGGCCGCATCCACGACTGGCTGGTCCGCGACGGGCGGCTGTTCGTCCACCTGTTCTGTCATCGCGCACGGCCCTACCGGTTCGAACTCGACACGCCGCGGGACTGGGCCGCGCGCCATTTCCTCACCGGCGGCATAATGCCGAGCCAGGGGCTGATCCGCGCCGTCGATTCGCCGTTCACGGTGGCGGAGGAATGGCGCTGGAGCGGCATGCACTACCGCCGCACCGCACTCGACTGGTTGGCCCGGTTCGATTCGAACCAGGCCGCCATCATGCCGTTGCTTGCTGCCGCCTACGGCACCGAGGCCCCGCTGTGGCGGCGACGCTGGCGGCTGCTTTTGCTCGGGCTCGCCGGGGTGTTCGGCGCGCGCGGCGGGGCCGACTGGGGGGTGAGCCACTATCGGCTGCACCCCCGTTGAACGGTCTACGCCAGGCGGAAGTGCTCCAGCGCCGCCTGGTCGAACGTCAGTCCCCAGCCGGCGGCTTCCGGCAAGGTGATCGCTCCCCCGGCGACCGACGGCGTGGCGGTGAACAGCTTCAGCATCCACGGCATGTACTCGACCGTCAGCCCGTTCGGGATCGCGCCGATGAGCTGGCAGTGGAACTCCGGGATGACGTGGCTGACCACCGGCAGGTTGAACGCGTCGGCCATGCCGGCGATCTTCAGCCAGGGCGTCACGCCGCCGGCGCGCACCAGGTCGATCATCACGTAATCGACCGCGCGGGCTTCGATCGCGTGCCGGTGCGGGGTGACGCCCCAGAGGTATTCGCCGCCGGCGATCGGCGTCGCCAGCGCATCGTTGATCCGCGCGATGCCGGCGAAATCGTCCGCCGCGGTCACGTCTTCCAGCCAGAACAGGCCCACATCCTCGATCCGCCGGCCGATGTCGATCGCCTGCTCCGGGCGCCAGCGCTGGTTGATGTCGCACATCAGGCGGATGTCGGGGCCGATCGCTGCGCGGATCGCCCGCGCGCGAGTGATCTCATCGGTGACGGTGGGGTTGCCGGGCAGGGCGAGCTGCATCTTCATCTCGGTGAAGCCGCTGGCCTTCAGCCGGGCCGCGGCGGTCGCCGCCTGGTCGTGCGTCAGCCCGCGACGCAGCGCGCCGGAGGCATAGGTCGGCACCGTCGCGCGGGCGCCGCCGAGCAGTTTCCAGATCGGCAGCCCGGCATGCTTGCCCTTGATATCCCACAAGGCGAGGTCGATCGCCGCGGCGGCGAGGGTGAAAATCCCGCCGGGCTCGCAGCCGCCGGCGGCAGCGCGCAGTTTCGCCGCGATTGCTTCCGGGCGCAGCGGGTCGTCGCCGATGATGAGGGTCGTCAGGGCGTCCACTGCCTCGTGCAGCGCGCGCGACAGGGCGCCGCCGTAGAAGGTGAGGCCGATGCCTTCGATTCCATCACTCGTTTCGATCCGCAGCGCGACGACAGGGCGCATGGCGCCCGGCCGCTCCGGCGCATTCGCGAGCGGTTCGTCTTCCGGGATGCTGAGCAGGTCGTTGGTGAAGCGCGCAATCTTCATGGGATTCCCCTTGGGTGCGATCCTGGCCGGCACCAGCATAGGTGCATGGCTGCGGACGGGAAATCCAGGCGTCAGAAGGGGCGGCGGCCGGGGGTGTCGTGCGCGAGACCCCGCGGCTTGCCCGACGGGGGGCAGGCGGAACGGGCTCGATCCCAGCCGGGTGGACGGTACACCCGCCCGCCTGGCGGGTCCGCCCCGGTCCAGGCGGCGGCGAGACCGCCGCTGCCCGGACCGCTGCGATCAGCCGTGACCGCTGGCGATCGCCAGCCGCACCGCATCCGCCTCGGCGGCGAGGGTGGCCGCCTGCTCGGGCGTCAGCGCCGGCAGGCCGAGGATGGTGTTGATCGCGGTCACCGTGTCGACGCTGACCGGGATCGTCTTGTCGGAGGCAGAGCCAAGGAAGATCGCCATCAGATCGGTCTTGCTCGCCGGCGTCACCCCGGTGAGGGCGGTGGTGCCGGTCGTGGCCAGGTTCTTGAGCAGGCTCAGGTTCTCGAGCGGTGAGTCGACGCGCGTGATGGAGTCATAGTACGTCTCGACGATCTGCGCGAATTCGACCGCCGTTTTCGAATAGAGCTGCGCGACCGTCAGAACCAGGGTCGGCTGGTCGGGCGCGGTCAGGGTCAGCACCGTCGTGCCCGTGGTGGCCCAGTTGCTCACCGTCTCGGAGAACGCGTGGTCGAGGACGTGCACGGGCGACCGCGCGACGCTGAGCCGGCCGAGTTCCACCTCGGGGATGCCTTCCTTGGCCCATGCCGGCCGGCCGCCGGTGGTGCCGCTTTCCGGCTGGCGGGTGTTGGTGCCGCCGCCGAAGCGCGGGCCCTTCTTGTCCGAGCTGGTACCTTCCTCACCGCTTTCCTCGCCGGTGGAACCGCCCTGGCCGTGGTGGCCCTGGACGGTGCTCGAACCGCCCCGACCCATGCCGGCGCCGGAGGTGCCTGGCGCGTGGCTGCTGCCGGTACCGGAGGGGGCCGCCGCGGAACTGCTGCCGCTGCCGTGTTCGCTGCTGCCGCCGCCGTGGGTGCTGCTGCCACTGCCGCCGCTCCCGTGCTCGCTACTGCCGCCGCCGCGATGGCCACCGCCCCCCTGACCTTGCCCCTGCCCCTGGGTCCCCTGGGCATAGGCCGTCCCGATCAGGGCGCCGTGCCGCGACGGTCCTTGCGGCATCCAGATCACCAGCCCCAGCGCGGCGGAGCCGAGCAGGATTCGCCGTAGGGCACTGGGTGATAGTTTCCTGGTTGTCATGGTTGTTGTTCCTTGGTTGAAATCGGTGTCACGTCTTCAGGGACGGCGCAGCACCTTGCTGTCGGCGCCCCAGTTGCCTGGCCCTTCATGGACGAAGTGCTCGCCGCCCACGCCCCCGCCGATAGGTCCGGTGGTGGAGCCGTCAGGTGGCAGCGGGAGAGCCCCCGTTGTCGGGCTCGTCCCGCCGGTTTCCCCGCCACCGGTCACGTCCCCACCGGTCACGTCCCCACCGGTCACGTCCCCGCCGGTCTCGCCGCTGCCGGTTTCTTCGCCACCTCCACCTCCACCTCCACCTCCACCGCCACCACCACCACCATGGCCGCCGCCACCATGGCCGCCGCCGGTGTGACCGCCGCCGGACTCGCCGCCCCCGAGCGCGCGTCTGGTGCGCTGGCGATGGCGCACGGGGCGCTCCGCCGGGGTCCTGCCCTGGCCGGCTCCGCCGCCCCCACTGCCGCCCCCGCTGCCGCCACCACCACCGCCGCCTGTTTCGCCGCCGCCGCCGCCACCGCCGCTGTGGCCACCGCCGGATTCGCCGCCGCCATGGCCGCCCGACCCGCCGGCACCGTGCTCCTGTGCCGTGGCGCCGCGCGGCAGAGCGAGCAGCAAGGCGGCCAGACCCAACCCCGCAAACAACCGGCGGCGCCGGAGCGGCGGCAGTTCTGCTGTCATCTGCGCAATGTCCCTCATGGTTTCGGGCCTGGCTGCGGCTGGCTCAACGCGCCATCTGCTGGCGCTGGGCCTCGGCTGCCGTTGCAATGGCGTGCGCGATGGTGCGCGTGGTGCTGACGCAGAGCAGGGCATTGACCTGCCGATAGCGGGCCGCGGTGATCGGCACCGCGCTCGCGACGGCGAGGTAGCTCGCCGCCAGCGCAACGTCGGGCCGGCGCTTTTCCAGCTCTTCCTGGTAGGCGGCCAGCAGATCGAGACCGGTCCGTGCCGTTCCGGCCGCGAAGCCGGGGGCCAACTCCGCATCGGCGGCGCGCAGGCGCGCCAGGTTGCCGCCCTCGTGCCGCTGCCTCATCGAGAGCCGCCCGAGCTGGTGATCGCCGCACCAGACTTCATGGGGGGTCGGTTGGTACTGCCCGCTCGACAGCGGCCCGCGGTGCGGGGTGGCGTTCTCCGCCGCCCGGCCGGGCAGCATCGGCCCCATGAGGAGCAGCCCGGCGACGGCCGCGCCGCGCAGCCCGGTTCGCCAAATCCATTGGGTCAAGGTCTCGGTCACGGGTTGTCCTGTCCGCCGCAGAACGCGGTACATTTGTAAAAACGCGGTACATTTGTAAACAAGACAGTCGCATGGTCGGGACGGCCGGACCTTGATGTAGATCAATCCCTTAATGAAGACTTTGCAGTCGCTACGTTTCATGCGTATTGGGTGACGATTGACCAGGATCAATGCGCCCCGCCCGGGCGATCTGAAAAATGATCTGGCAGCAAGAAAGGCGTGCCCAGTCATGCGGCTCCTGACCAGGCGACTCCACTACCTGATCATGGCCGCGGCCGTCGGGCTCGCCCCCGCGGCCGCGCACGCCGCCGTCGCGGTGCCCGGCCTCGTCGTGCAACAGCTTGCGGTCGCAGCCGACTCGGGTCCGCGCGCCCTGCTCGATGGCCTCGCCCAGATCCTGGCGGCTGACCCTGCGCTGGCAGCGACGCCCGAAGCCGCGGCGGCGCTCGCGCGCACCGCCGCGGCACCGGTGCCGGATTTCGTTGGGGCGAACCTGCCCGTCTATCGCGAGATCGCCGACCGGATCATCGCCGCCGCCCCAGCCGCGCAGCGTGACGCCGTGCGGCAGGCGGTCGGCCAGGAACTGACCCGCTATGTCGCCAACGACCTGCGCATCATGCCGCCGCTGCAGCCGGACACGATCGGCACCGTCCCGGCGCAACCGCCTCAGATCGGCGCCCCCGGGTACAAGGTCGGCTCGGTCACCGTCTATCCGGAGGTGCAGGCCGGGTCGTTCTTCGACGACAACATCTATGCCACCCGTACCGGTAAGGTGTCCGACTGGGTCGGCACCGTCTCGCCGCGGATCGCGGTGCAGTCCAACTGGAGCCGCAACGCGCTGTACGCCGAAGCCGGCACCGATCTGACCGGCTACTGGACGCACGGCAGCGAGAACACGGTCGACTGGCACTCCCTCGTCGAAGGCCGCATCGACGTCGACCGCAATACCCGCATCCTGCTGGGGGTCGGCGCACTCAAGGAGCATGAGGACCGCGCGTCGCCGGACGCGGTGGAGGGGCTGACGCCGACGCCGTACTGGGAGCTCAACGGCTATGCCGGCGTGATCCACCGGTTCGGCGACTTCAACGTCCGTGTCGGCGGCGCGGTCGAGCGCCTGACTTTCGGTAATGTCGAAGGTCTGCATGGCGAGATCGACAACCAGGATCGTAACCGCAACCGCTACACCTTCGGCGTGCTGGTGCGCGACGATGCCAAGCCCCGGTTCCGTCCGTTCGTGGAAGGGCTTGGCGATATCCGGCAGTACGACCAGACGACCGATAATTTCGGCTACCAGCGCAGTTCCGACGGCTATCGGGCCGGCTTTGGTGCCCTGTTCCGCCTGGCGTCGGACGTCTCGGGCCAGGCGTTCGTCGGCGTGATGGGGCGCTATTACGCCGATCCGACGTTCAAGCCGGTGATCGCGCCGGCGGCGGATGCCGACGTCCGCTGGCAGGCGGGTGAAACCACCGCCATCATCGCCTTCCTCGACCGCTCGATCGAGGAGACGACCCTGGTGGGCAGCCCCGGCTATATCTACACCGTCGTCGGCGGCCGGCTGGAACAGGGCTTGTCGCCGAAGCTGACCGGCCTCCTGCGGCTTGCGTTCGGGCACAGCGACTTCCAGCAGACATCGCGGTGGGATAACGAAGCCGATATGTCGGTCGGTCTGCGCTACAGCCTGACCAGCAAGGTCTATCTCGGCCTCGACTACCGCTATACGCAGCGGGTGTCCGGGGATTCGACCGTCAATTTTTCCCGCAACGAAGCCTATTTCGTGATCGGCTCCTCCTTCTGAACACGGCTGCCGCGCCGGCGGAGCCGGGGTGGCATCCCGACGTTGAATTGATCCAGGTCATTCCCTGTCGCCGGACGGTGTGCGAGGACACCGTCGATCCCCGCCTGCCGTGGGGCCTCGATGACGGGAGAGTACCGATGCTGCGGAATGGATTGGGTCGTCGCCTGGTCGTGGTCGGCGCGTTCGCTGCGCTGGCGGGAACGAGCGGGCTGGCGCTGGCACAACCGGCCGGCCCTGGGATGATGGGTGGCGGCTACGGTGGCGGCGGTCGCGGCATGATGGGCGGCGGCGGCGCCTGGGGGCCGATGGGTGGGCGCGGCATGGGTCGTGGCGTTGCCAACATGCCCGGCTACCTGGACGCGCTGAAAGCGCAGCTTGTCATCACCCACAGCGAGCAGCCGGCATGGCGGC
>JABBNW010000262.1 GCA_019352115.1 Pseudomonadota bacterium | reverse complement strand
AGCGTCTCGATGCGTTCGATCTTCATCGTTTCCCCCGATCTTGCGGCCTCGGCGACGTGCGAGGCAAAACCGTGCGGCAGTGTAGCCCAGCTTCCGGGGATGGGAAGCGCCCACCCGACGCGGGGCGGCTGCGCGAGAGGCGAAGGGAGAAGACGGACGGGCGACGACGCTGGCATACTGCGCCGCGAACCCCAGGCCACGGACCGCCCCCGCATGTTCCCCACCCTCTACCTTAGTCACGGCTCGCCGATGACAGCGATCACCGACACGCCGGGCCACCGCTTCCTCGCTGGCCTTGCCGCCACCCTGCCGCGTCCGCGCGCGATCCTGATGGCCTCCGCGCACTGGCTGACCGCGGGGCCGGCGGTGAGCGCGCCCGTGCGCAACGAGACCATCCACGATTTCGGCGGCTTCCCGCCCGCGCTCTACGCTTGTCGCTATCCCGCACCGGGTGCGCCGGCGTTGGCACGGCGGGCGGCGGGGTTGCTGGATGCTGCCGGACTGCCGGCGGCGATCGACCCCACCCGCGGGCTCGACCACGGGGCCTGGGTGCCGCTGCTGCTCGCCTGGCCGGAGGCGGACATCCCGGTCGCGCAACTGGCGATCCAGCCGCGGCGCGATCCGGCCTACCACCTGGCGTTGGGCCGCGCGCTGGCGCCGCTGGCGGGCGAGGACGTGCTGGTGATCGGCTCCGGCAGCTTCACCCACAACCTCGGCCGCATCCGCCGCGACGCGGTGGACGCGCCGGACGAGGCCGACGTCGCCGCCTTCGCCGACTGGATGGACGCGGCGCTGGAACAGGGCCGCACCGAGGACCTGCTCGCCTACCGCACCCGCGCGCCGTTTGCGGCCGAGCAGCACCCGACCGACGAACACCTGCTGCCGCTGTATGTCGCGCTCGGCGCGGCCGGGCCGGGGGCGAAGGCGGAGCGGCTGCACGTGAGCGCCGACTACGGCGTGCTGCGGATGGATGCGTTCGCTTTCCGCACGTGATGCGGCCGGTCCCCATGCGCTGGTTCCCCTATGGGTCGTTGCGCGATCCGGCCGTCCTGGCCCGCTGCGCCGGCATGCCAGGGCTCGCCGACCACGCCGCACCGGCGAGCTTGCCGGGCTGGCGGCGCGTCGCGCGCGCCCGTTCGCCCTGGCCCAGCTTGCGGCGCGACCGCGGCGGACGGGTCGGCGGTGTTGTGCTCGCCGTGCCGGCGGTCGCGCGCGGCCGTCTCCGCGCCTATGAAGGTCCCGACGACCGCCTGTGTCAGGTGGTCGTCGTCACTCGGCGCGGCCGCCGTGCCGCGCTTGCCTGGATCGCGGCCGATGCCGCGCGCCGTCCGTGGAAGGAAGCCTGATGCTGCAATCGCCCCCCGCCGAACCCGGTGCGCCGGAAGCCGAGATCGACACGCCGGCCCTGGTCCTTGACCTTGATGCGTTCGAAGCGAATCTCGACCACATGGCCGCCCTACTCGCGCCCACCGGCACGAAGCTGCGCGCGCACGCCAAGACGCACAAATCCCCGGTGATCGCGCATCTGCAGATGGCGCGCGGCGCGGTCGGCCAGTGCGTGCAGAAAGTGGCGGAAGCGGAAATCCTGGCCTGGGGCGGCGTGCCCGACATCCTGGTGAGCAACGAAGTCGTGGGCGCCCGCAAGCTCGCCCGGCTCGCTTCCCTCGCGCGCATCACCCGCATCGCCGTCTGCGCCGACGATCCGGCGCAGATCGTGGCGATCGAGGCCGCCGCCGCGGCCGCCGGTGTGCGCCTGTCGGTGCTGGTGGAGATCGATACCGGCGCCGGCCGCTGCGGCGTCGCACCCGGCCCCGACGCCGTGGCGTTGGCGCAGCAGATCGCCGCGTCCCGCCACCTGCGCTTCGGCGGCTTGCAGGCCTACCACGGCAGCGCCCAGCACAAGCGCACCCCAGCCGAACGCGGCAGCCTGATCGCCGGCGCGGCAGAGGGCGCGCGGCGGACGGTAGAACAGCTGCGACAGCAAGGCCTCGAATGCCCGATCGTCGGCGGCGGCGGCACCGGCACGTTCCTGTTCGAAGCGACATCCGGCGTTTACACGGAAATCCAGGCCGGCAGCTACGCCTTCATGGACGCCGACTACGCGCGCAACCTCGACGAGGCCGGCCAGCCGGTCGCCACCTTCCGCCACGCCCTGTTCGTGCTGGCAACGGTCATGAGCGCGCCGCAGCCTGGCGTCGCCGTGCTGGACGCTGGGCACAAGGCGGTGGCAGTGGACAGCGGCCTGCCGACAGTCTGGCAACGACCCGACCTGCGCTACGCCGGCGCGTCGGACGAGCACGGCAAGCTCGACGTCGGATCTGAAACAACCGTGCCGAAACTCGGCGAGAAGCTGCGCCTTGTTCCGGGCCATTGCGATCCGACGGTGGACCGCTACGACTGGTATGTCGGCGTGCGCGGCGGGCGTGTGGAATGCCTCTGGCCAGTCGCCGCCCGCGGGGCGATGGCGTAATACCAACTCTGGAATTGTTCGACTCTTCGGAAGCACGGCCAGAGGCTCTGCCCCTGGATCTTGCTTCCGACGCGTCAAACATTCCGCAAGTTGGTTTAACCTACGCCGCGGCGGGTCGGCGGGGCATTAGCACCGTGGTGGTGAAGTCCTGCACAGGCTCGCCGTCCTGGTTGCGGGTGGTGCAGCGGTAGGTCACGACGCCCGAGCCGGGGCGCGATGCGGAGGGCCGGGTTGCGAGTACAGCGATCTCCACCCGCAGCGCGTCACCGGGCCGCACCGGGCGCAGCCAGCGCAGCTTCTCGATCCCCGCCCCCATGCCGCCGTGCGCGATCGGCAGGGTCTCGGCGATGAGCCGCATGGTGGTCGATCCGGTCTGCCAGCCGCTGGCGCAGAACAGGCCGAACTGGCTGTCTTTTGCCGTTTCCTCGCCAAGATGCGCTGGCTGTGGATCGTACTCCCGAGCAAAGCTGATGATCGCGTCGCGGTCGAGGGTGATGGCGCGCGCGGAGTGCAGGACCTGGCCTGCCGCCATGTCCTCGAACCAATAGCAGTCCTGCGATGTCACGTGTGGGCTCCGTCCTTCCGTGGGGGGGCGAGCTTACAAGCCCCGGGTGCCCTGCACGAGCCGACCGCGCCCGCCCGGGCTACCACAGCGTGATGACAGTGCGCAGCCCGATCACCGCTTCGTTGCCGACCCGGCGGGCGGGGTTCTGCGGATCGGGAACCCCGCCGCCCGGGTTGAGCACGTACTGGAAATCGGGCTGCACCATCCACCACGGGGTGAGCGCGATCTGGTAGGTCGCCTCGAAGAACGTTTCGGTCCCACGGGCCGGCACCGCATCGCCGCTCACCTTGGCCACTCCGAAGCCGATCCCGGCGGTGTCGCCGTCGCGACCAGGCAGCGGGGCCTTCAGGGTCAGGCCGGCATCGGCGCTGAACGCGACCAGGTTGCGATCGGGCGGCGCGCCCATCACCCGTGCGAACACCGCGAGCACCCGCGGCCCGCGCGGATCGGGCACCCAGACCGTCTGGTCCGCCACCGCATAGACGCTGGCGTTGCCCCGATCCATGCGCGGCACGCCGTTCGACGCCGCTGCGGACAGCGGCAGGCCGGACGTGTCGATCCGCTGATCCGGGACCGAACCGGTGTCGTACCAGAACCCGATCTTGTAGGTCCCCGGCAGGCCGGTCGCCGCGCCGTCGGATGCAGGCGGGTTGATCGCGTATTGCAGTTCCGCGATCCAGAGCGCGCCCGTGTTCAGATTGAATGCGTGGCCGCCCGCCTCCGCCCCGCGCAGTTGCGAATCGTCGGCGAACGGGCCACCCGGAGGATTGTCGTCGAACACACCGGCCAGCACGGTCAGCGCCGGGCTCGGCCGCGCCCGCAGCCGCACGCCGAGCGACGACAGCGGATAGGCCGGTCCGCCCGCATAGAGATCGGCCGAGGGGACCATCGGCCAGCCCATCACCGTGTTCACGAACAGGCTGGAGCCCGGATCGAGGATGAATTCCTGGTCGATGCTCTGCTGGCCGAGCTTCACGTCGAACCGGTCGTGCAGGAACGCCTGCTGGTACCACAACTCCCACAGCCGCGTGGCCCGCGCAGCTTCGATCCCGCTCGCGGTCTGCAACGTGTCGAGCGTATCCGCGCTCAGGTTGCGGCCGTGGATCTGCAGCGCGCTCACGTTGAACGTGCCGCCCGCCCAGCCGAACGCCTTGCTTGTGTCGATCCCGAGGCTCAGTTCGGTCAGCCCGTCATAGGCGGCGCCGCGCCGGACGCCGCCGGTGAGGTTGCCGAGCACCTCGCTCGTTTCCTGCGCCCCGAGCGAAATGCCTGCGTTGCCGAGCACGTCGCGCACCCCGCCGGGATCGCCAAGCAGATTGCCGCGGTCCCAGAAGCCACTTGCCGGCGGGGACGCGGCCGGGTTCGTCTGCGCCGCCGCCGTGCGGACCCACAGCGCGAGGACAGCGGCTCCCAGCACCGACAGCAGGGTGTGACGAGGCGACATGCGGGGGACTCCTTCCTGGCGGCGATGTCGCATGCCACGCCATCAGTGGCTATCGCGAAGGCACCGGCGGGGGGCTCGACGGCGGAAATGTTATGTTATAACGTCCTGTTCCTCAAGCGCCGTTCGCAGCCACCGTCCCCGAGGGAACACGATGAAAATGCGCTCCTCCCTGGCCCTTCTCGTTCTGCTGGCGGTGCCGGCCCAGGCGGCGCCCCCGCCGGTCCACATCGTCGCCGCGGAGAATTTCTATGGCGACGTCGCCCGCCAGATCGGCGGGAAGGACGTGATCGTGACCAGCATCCTCCGCAATCCCGACGAGGACCCGCATCTGTTCGAAGTGAGCCCGTCGGTGGGGCGCGACGTTTCGGCCGCCAACATCGTGATCTACAGCGGCATCGGCTACGATCCGTGGATGGCGAGCCTGCTCGGCGCAGCGGCGGGCGCGCAGCGGCGGCACACGATCGTCGTGGCCGATCTGATCGGCCGCAAGCCGGGCGCCAATCCGCATATCTGGTACGATCCGCAGACGATGCCGGCGCTGGCCGACGCCCTCACCCGGACCCTGGTCGCCGAGGACCCCGCGCATAAATCCGGCTACGAGCGGCGCCTGGCGCGGTTCGTCGCCTCGATGCGGCCAATCACCGCGAAGATCGCCGCGCTGCGCCGGCGCCTGGCCGGCGCGCCGGTGACCGCGACCGAACCGATCTTCGGCGACATGTTCGCTGCCCTCGGCCTGCGGGTCCGCAACGCTGCGTTCCAGCTTGCCGTGATGAACGACACCGAACCCAGCGCCGCGGCGGTAGCGGCGTTCGAGCGCGATCTGCGCACGCATCAGGTGCGGCTGCTGATCTACAACAGCCAGGCGACCGACCCAGCCGCGCGGCGGATGGAGCACATTGCGCAGGCAGCGCATGTCCCGGTCGTCGGTGCAACCGAAACCGAACCGCCCGGGACGATTTATCAGGACTGGATGCTGCGCGAACTCGACGCGGTGGCGCGCGCGCTGGGGGTGCCGGCGCGGTAGGCACGGAGGCGGCAACCGGAGCGCCCCGGCATTTCGGTCCGGAGCGCCCGATCCCGGGCGCAAGCTCGTGTCACGTGCGCTTGGAGGGCTTCGGGCAACTTACAGCGTCGCGTTGCCACGCTTGCGCCACAGCAACCCCAGGGCGAAGACGCCGAAACCCAACACAGGGAGGCTGGCGGGCTCCGGCGTCGCGACCGGTCCGACGTCCACCACAAGGGAATCCGCCGTCGCCCCGGAGCCCCATGTGTAGATGTACGTTCCGAGCGTGAATCCGATCGCGCTCAGGGTCGTATTGTCCCAGGTTGCGGTGTCCCCAAGCGACGCTCCAGAGACATAGCCCGCCGGCAGGAGCAACCTGCTATTCGCTTCATTGACGCCGACGAGATCTCCCGATCCCGAGCTGGCAGACACCTTCACACCTGTTCCGAAGTTGGCCGGACCTGAGACGGAGGTTCCCTGTTCATACGCCGCCAAGGCCCCCAGGTAGATGGTCCCATTGCTCGGGTTGACGTGCGGTCCAGCGGTTCCGGCCGAACTCAAGACAAGCGCGTTTGTGTTGATCGTTCCGCTGCCGGTGGCGACGACGTCCGATCCGACTTGGTCTACCGTTATGATAAACTCCGCGTGCGCCACGCCGCCTAGACCTAG
>JABBNW010000261.1 GCA_019352115.1 Pseudomonadota bacterium | reverse complement strand
GTCCGCGCTCACTTGTTCACCTTCCTCGATTACCCCGAGGTCGCTCCCGACAATAACAGCAGTGAACGCGAACTGCGGCCGACCGCCACCTACCGCAAGGTCACCGGCGGGTTCCGCTCCGACTGGGGACCCGACCTGTTCGCCGGATTCCGTTCCGTCGTCGGGACCGCCGCGCGGCGGGGCATCCACGCCTATCAGGCCATCAAAATGACCCTGCAGGGGGAATCCGTGCTCGCACCGGGTTGAGCAGATACCGGAATTCGTGTCCGGCTTCTACGAGGAAGCGTTCGTTCGCTTCGAGGAATGGGGTGAACATTCTGTCGCTCGGAAGCTTTTTTCTGGCGAGATTGCCCCAAAGAATCGGGAAGCCGCTTTAGTCTGGCTCGGAGAGAGGGACAAGCGCGCGATTTCCACGCAAGCGCGCGCCGTAGCGGTAGCCGAAGCCGCGGCTGCGGCGGCTGTAAAGCAGGCAGAGATAGCCGCTCGGCTAGCGAACAGCGCTCGCAACGCAAATAGATTGGCGATTATCGCAATCGTCATAAGCCTGATTTCGACGACCCTGGCTGTTATTGGCATAACGAGCCATTCAGGATGACTTCGGCGCATCTTTGGAGAGATAACCCCACATGCTCAAGCGCGTCCTTTATTCGGCCCCGTTGTTCGCTCTCCCCTTCTGGTTGGCGGCGTATGCGCTCGCAATCCCGCTCAGTTCGCGGATCACGACGGGCGAGTGGTTCCCCTCGCACCGCAACCCGGGCTCGTGGGTCATCACACTCCCGCTTTGGGCCATCATCTCGTACCTGCTTCGAGCCACCGAGCGCCACTACAAGGAGGAGGAGGATCGCGAGATCGAGATCGCTCAGCGCGAGTCCTCGGAACGCATGAAACGCGAGGACGAGGAGAGAGGACGACGGGCCGATTTCATCCCCGGTGGCGCGTCGGCGGCCGATGCGGGGCGTCTCTCCCGCAAGCGGGAGAGGGGGCGTTGACAGGGCGGCCGGTGCGTTCGTGCCGGATGCGATTGCTCTGGACCCGACCCGGCGCCGCTCAGTGCGCGGGCTTCGGGCGGTAGCCGTCCGTCAGGGCACCGAGGAAGGCAACGATGTCGCGTTCCTCGGCCGCGCTCAGCGGGGCGCGATCGCCGCGCCGCAGGGTGAAGGGCGGATCGACCCGATCGACATTGGCGCGATCGCGCGCCGGCAGGTCGTTGAATTTCGCGATCCTGCCGTCCGCCCCACGCGGATAGATGCGCCCCGGGTCGGTGTCGCGGAAATCGTAGAAATCCAGCACCTGGCGCAAGGAATGATAGACGCCGTTGTGGAAGAACACGTGCCGGGTGGCGACGTTGCGCAGGGTCGGCGTGAGGAACATCCCGCAATATGCGGTGTCCTTCGCCATGTCGGTACGATACGGGCCGCAGATGCCGAGGTCGAAATAGGCCGGATCGCGGTTGACCCGCAGCGCCGGATTGCGCGGTACGCCGAGCGCCTCGTACTGGTGATCGGTGAACAGCGGCGGGCGGCCGTCGGGCGTCGGTTGGTCCAGATGGCAGGCGGCGCAATCGCCCTTGCGCGGGTTGTTGAACAGAAGGTAGCCGCGCAATTCGGCTTGTGTCAGGCGTGCCTTGCCCTCCAGCCAGACGTCGTAACGGCTGGTGTAGGGGTGGAAGGCCGGGTCCTCGATCTCGTACCGTGCCACCGCGAACAAAGCTTCCGCCACCGTCATCGTCGGGCTGGCGAAGATCGACGCCCCGAACAATCGCACGAAGCGGTCGGCGTAGGGCGCGTGGGCCAACAGACCGGCGACCCGGGCGATGCTGCCGCCGTCCATCTCGAACGGGCTGAGCAGCGGGCCCATCGCCTGGTCCTGCAACGTGTTCGCCCGCCCGTCCCAGAACAGCCCGCCTTGCGGCACCAGGTTGGCGGCGGCCGCGGCAGTGGCCTGCGCCGTCTTGGTCGCGCGCGGCGCGCGCTGGCCGCGGGCGGCGAGCTGCGCCAGGGTGATGGTCTCGTTTTCCTCGTTATCGGGACCGACGCTGAAATTCGGCTGCCGCTCCAGATACATGAGCGACGGGACCGCACGCACGCCCTGGCGCGTGAGGTGCGGGCCGCCGAACATCGCCGGCAACGCGCCGGGCGGCCCGTAGGCATGCGCCGGGCTGTGGCAGGACGAACACGACAGCCGCCCCGAGGCCGACAGGCTGGGGTCGAAGAAAATCCTCCGCCCCAGCCGTGCCATCGCCGACAGCGGTGCCACCGGCGGGCGGACCAGCCGCACCGGGTGCGGGTTCAGCCCCTGCGCGAGCAGGAAGCTCGCCCGCGGGTGACGCAGCCAGGTCCCGGCGGGGATCGGGCTGCGGGCCACCAAGACCGCGCCAGCCGCGAGCACGGCCAGCACGACGCCGACACCGCAACGAATCCAGCGGTTGCGGCCCGGCCGGCCGAGCAGGCTCCGACCGAGCCGCATCCGCCGCCGATCGTCTCTACTTGTGCCCCGGCATCGGCAGGCCGGTCACCGGGCTGAGGAACAGCGGCGCCACATGCCCGCCGCCGTGCGCGAAATCGAACATATCCATGATCGATCCGGCCGAGGCGTCGAACGAGCCGCCACCCAGACGTTTCCCGTGCAGCCAGTTGTCCTCGATGAAGCGCACCACCGAGGCCTGGCTGATCTCCGTATGGCTGATATCGTTGGGCTTGGCCCAAGGCGAGATCACCAGGAACGGCAGGCGCGTGCCCGGCCCGCAGCGCCCGTTCACCGGCTTGCCGGCGACGCCCGGCAGCGGCGTGCCGGTCCCGCAGACGCCGGGCCCGTCGAGCTGGTCCGCCTGCTTGTCGAAGGACGGGTTGGTCGTCTTGGCGAAGACATGGTCGTACCAGCCGTCGGAATCGTCCCAGGTGATGATCACCGCGGTATTCTTCCAATCCGGCTGGCGCTGCAAGGTGTTGATCAGGCGCACCACGCCCGCCTGCTCATCGAGCGGATCGGAATAGCCCGCGTGCCCGTCCTGGTAGGCCGGCAGCTTGATGTAGGAGACCGCGGGCAGCTTGCCGGCGCGCACCACCCGGTAGAAATCCGCCAGCCCGTATTCGTGGTTGGCCGGGTCCGGCGTCTTGCCGCCATGGGCGAAGCTGTAGCCGACATCGACCAAGCCGAGCGGGCGCGCATGCGTCGGGTTGGCGGTGGTCGCGTAGTACTGGAACCAGTTGTGGTGCGGAATGTAATCGACCACGTTGGCGCCGACCACGACCGAGTGGGTGCTGCGCTTGCACCCCGTCGTGCCGTTCGGATTATGCGTGGCAAGATCGAACCCGCCCATGAAGCCGCCCCAGGTCAGGTCGGCGGCGTTCAGCAGATCGCCGATGTTCTTCCCCGTCATCATCACCTGGTTGGTGGGCGAGGAACAGACGTCGTGGCCCGGATCGACGTCGCCCATCAGCCCGAGCGCGCCCTGGCCGTCCTTGATGTAGTAGGACGGCGCGGTCACGGTGGACGGCTTCTTGGTGGTCGCAAGGATCTGCATGCCATTGGTCTGGCCCGACACCACTTCCAGCGCCCCCGGCGTGGAGGGACCGTAGGTGTCGGTATAGGCATTGTCGCTCATGGCGTAGTGCTGCGCATAGCGCCACATCGCGCCGACCGTGTTACCGTCGTAATAGCCCATCACCTGGCCCTTGGTGCCGAACGCGCCGACCCCGCCGGCCGTGGCCTTGCCGGTGTATTTCGGGAACAGATCGGCGCGGCCGTGATCGTAGGCCAGCTGCTCGGCGGTGTAGGCGTGGTTCTGGTCGGCGGTGGCGGCCTGGGTGCGATCGAGCCGGAACGGCTCGGCCGCGCCGGCGCCATTTTCCTTGTTGGTGAAGTTCGGGTTGTTGGTCAGCAGATGCGCGGCGGCCAGGGTGTTGGCGGCCGGCGTGCCCGGGGCGGCAACGAAGCGCGGCTCGCCCTTCGGGTTGGCGGCCTTCGGGTAGGTGGCGAAGTAGTGATCGAACGAGACGTTCTCGTCGTAGATCACCACCAGATGCTTGATCGGCGTCGCGGTCCGGGCCGTGTCGGCCGGGTTGGGGCCAGCCAGTTCGGCCGGCGCGACCGCGCCCGTGCCCGTAGGGGCGGCCAAGGCGGCGCCGGGCGCGGCGAGCGCACCGATCAGAAGGCCGGCGCAGAGCGCCCCGGCGGTGGGAGCCAGTCGAACAGGGCGATGACGCATGACACCTCGGCAAGGAGTGACGGAATCCGGGCCGCGACCTAGCCGGAAATCCGGCCGCCGGGCATGACGTTCTGATGACGCTGCCATCCGGCCCCGCGCGCATCCACCTGCCCCGCTCGGCGGGCCGGCCTCTCCCGCAAGGGCGGGACAGGGGCGGATGAACGGCGGTGATTGAACCGGGAATCACGATCGATTACCGTCCCGCGACAACCCCCCGCGGACGGTTCGGGTGCCGGCGGCGCCAGGTGGCGCACCCTCTTCCTCCGTTCCCCCGCCTTTCCTGCCGCGCGTGCCACCTGCGCGTCCCATGCCGTTGGCCTCCAGGCCGATCGGCGCCATAATGTGACAACAGGTCGACGACGCCATGCACATCGAATCAGAACCCACCCGCCAGTTGCAACGTGCCGCCACCGCGGCGCGCGACGCCGCCCGCCTCCTCGCCCGCACACCGGCCGCCGGGCGGGACGCGGGGCTGCGGGCCATGGCCGCCGCCGTGCGGGCGCGGGCGCCGGAGATCCTGGCGGCCAACGCGGCCGACCTCGCCGCTTCCGCCGCCTCCGCCGCCTTCCGCGACCGGCTGGCGCTCAACCCCGCCCGGCTCGAAGCGATCGCCGCCGGGCTCGAAGCGGTGGCCGGCCTGCCGGACCCGCTGGCCCGCGACCTCGGCCGCTGGACCCGCCCCAACGGGCTCGCCATCAGCCGCATCCCCGCCCCGATCGGGGTGATCGGCATGATCTACGAAAGCCGCCCCAACGTCGGCGCCGACGCCGCCGCCATCTGCCTGAAATCAGGCAACGCCGTCATCCTGCGCGGCGGGTCGGACAGCGTGCGCAGCGCCACCGCCCTAAATGCCGCCATCACCGACGGCCTGCGCAGCGCCGGCCTGCCGGAGGCCGCGGTCCAGATCGCCCCCGGCACCGACCGCGCCTACGTCGCCGCCATGCTCGGCGCCGTCGGGATGATCGATCTGATTATCCCACGCGGCGGCAAATCCCTGGTCGAACGCGTGCAACGCGAAGCCCGCGTGCCAGTCCTCGCCCACGCCGAGGGCCTCTGCCATACCTACGTCCACGCTGACGCCGACCCGGACATGGCGCGCAAAGTGCTCGCCAACGCCAAAATGCGCCGTACCGGCATCTGCGCCGCCACCGAAACCCTGCTGATCGACCGCACCATCGCCCCCAGCCTGCTGCCCCTGCTGGTCGCCGACCTGCGCGCGCTCGACTGCACCTTCCGCGCCGATCCCGCCGCCCGCACGATCGTCCCCGACCTGCCCGCCGCCACCGCGGACGATTTCAATACCGAATGGCACGACGCCATCCTGTCGATCGCCGTAGTCGATGGCGTGGAAACAGCCCTCACCCACATCGCCCAGCACGGCAGCGGTCATACCGACGCCATTATCACCAACGACCCAACCGCGGCCCGGCAATTCCTGCAAGGCATCGACAGCGCCGTCGCCCTGTGGAACGCCTCCACCCAATTCTGCGACGGTGGAGAATTCGGCTTCGGCGCCGAAATCGGTATCGCCACCGGCCGCCTCCACGCCCGCGGCCCCGTCGGCCCCGACCAACTCACCACCTACCGCTACATCGTGGAAGGCACCGGCCAGGTGCGACCCTGAGCGCAGTCTCGCGCGTCCCATCTGGGATTGGGGGGATGAGCGGTCGGTCAGGAAGCAAGGCCAGGGGCTCTGCCCCTGGACCCCGCCAAGGGCTCGCCCTTGGAACCCTTCCGTTGGTTCCTCGCGTGTGGGGGGTGTCGCGCGTGGGCGTGCGGCGGCGAGGCGGCTGCGGCGCCGGCAGGGGCAGGGCGCCGATGCGCCCTGCCCCCCTGCCGGCGCCGCAGCCGCCTCGCCGCCGCACGCCCACGCGCGACGCCACCCACACGCGAGGAACCCAAACAGTATGGGGTCCAGGGGACGAGTTCCCTGGCGGGGTCCAGGGGC
>JABBNW010000020.1:28398-33338 GCA_019352115.1 Pseudomonadota bacterium | reverse complement strand
GCGCACGGTCGAGGTCGAACGGGACCGAGGCGCGCGAGGCAAGCCGGATCGACTGGGCGCCTGCCGGCAACACGAACACGCGACGCGTCGTGTCTTCCACCAGAGGTCGAATTTCATGCTCGTCGACGATCAACCGCAAATCCGGATCGGACGTCGTGTTCCACTGCACGGGGGCGAAGCCGAGGGCGCGTGCGCGGTCTGCCAACGAACGCCATGCCGGCTCCGCTTCGGCCGCCGTCATGGCGAGCGGAGCACAAGCTCGTGCCGCCGCTTCCTGACCGACAACTTTGCCCAGGCTCGGCTGGAAGGCCACAGGTCCTTCGGAATTCGAGAAAAAGCTCCGATCGCCCAATTCATCGAGGTAGCTTTCGGCGGGCAACCCTTCCGCCAAAAGAATCGCGTGAGACTCGAGCTCGACGTGGAAATAGCATACCGAAGTCACGTCGCGCTCGTGCGTGATCGTCATGCCGTTCGCAAGCAACCGCACCGGGATCAGCTTGCCGTCTACAAGAACGCGGTGATCGGGGGACAGCCATACTTCGCGCCCTGGGATGTTCTCCGCAAATGCGCCGCGTCGAATTCGCACTGGAGTAGATAACTCCGGCTCAGCGCTCCCCACGAAATCAACTTGGCGTCTCCCGATCCACACCACCGGACGTATCGCCCGATTGGTGCCAACGAGCGTTACAATTGATTCTCCCTCACGTATATCTTCGACTGGAACTTCACCCCTAAGCGTCAAAAGCCGGGTTCCAGCCGCAAAGCAAAACGGGCCAATCGACACGAGCCGTCTCCTGGGAGAATATGGAAGCTGATCGAGGAAGAATTATGCAGACGACGCGCCAAAAATTGAGCCGCGCGAACGCTTGCGCCGCGTCGCCACCAATCCGATCAACCCAACCCCGATCACCAAAATGGAGGACGGCTCCGGGACAGCGACCTGCATCATATAACCGCCCCTGCTCGTAATAAGCCAACTCCGCGCAACGCCTGCGTAGTTATTCCAGGCATACTCTCCGTCTACGCCCACCCCACCGCCAGTGGCTGCTTCATTCGCCCACGCCGCAGAGCTAGGGCTAGAATTGCTAGCGGTCGAAGACAGCTCGACCCAATAGGTCGTATTTGCGGAAAGCAGTACGGCTTGGCTGGACGTCACCGAGATCAAACTATACGCGGCTGACGAAAGTTGGCTATCGTTGATGATCCCAAGCGAAGCCACAGACGTGCCAGGATGAATGGCGTTATTTGACGTTTTCCCGACACCTGCCCCCGCACTGGCGAACAACGTCGCCGTAACGGACCCACCATCGTCTGGGGTCGTTGCTTCCAAATCGAACGTAAAGCTCGTGTAGGGAAGATATACAGCCGAACTACCGGTCGAAAATGACACAGCAAGCGGACCAACAGGCTCGGAACTGCCACTGTAATTCGCGATCCCGTCGGGAGCCCCGTTAGGGGCGATACCCGTCACGTTATCGAAAAGAACATCTGCCCGCGCCGTCGCAAAAGGCGTGGCCGCGATCAGAGCCACCGCAGCCCAGGCAATGAAATTACACCGCATCGGTTTCGGCCTCTCGTCACGTATTGGACCAGCGATTCAACCCAGTGACCGGATCGGCCACCAAACTCCGCCTGCCCTCAAACACCCTAAGTGGACATCCGTATACCGATCCCGATGCCACCCGTCAACCATTTGCTCATCTTTCCCAGCCACCCCTCAACATCCCGATATTCCTACAATTTCCCTACAATCTCCGCCTCCGAACCCGCTGCGGTGACGCGCCATTTGCCCAAATATTAGGCACTTCTGGCGGCGGCCTTATCAGACGTCAACCCCGGGTTGTGCAAGCGCGAAATAATAGGCGCGCGAGATTGTTTGCGGCCCCTCACGACTCCGGCGCCCCGCCCGCGCCGGCGCGAACCGCCACATCGCCGGCCGCGACCGGCTCCGCCTCCCCCGCCACCGCATTCACCTCCGCCCCCACCAGCACCGCGTACACGCTCAGGTAGAACCACAACATGATCCCCACCACCGCGCCGAGGGACCCATAGGTCGCCCCGAAACTCGGCAGATGCTCCACGTAGAAGCTCAGCGCGCCCGACGCCGCCAGCCACAGGCCGGTGGCCACCGCAACGCCCGGCCACACGACCCGCCGTGCGCTGCCTTCGCGCGACGGCCCGACCCAGTACAGTACCGCGACCGATACGGCCACGAAGCCGACCAGCATCGCGAACCCCGCCAGGTGCGCCAGCGCCGCCGCCTGCGCCTCCAGCCCCAGGAACCCCGCCACCACCGGCAGGCCCACCAGCACCGCGATCCCGCCGACCGCCACCAGCATCGCGGCCAAGGTCATCCCCAGCGCCATCGCGTGGAAGCGCAGGAACCCCCGCTGCTCGCTCACCCCATAGGCGACGTTCAGCGCGCCCAGCACCGCGCGGGTGCCGGCGCTCGCGCTCCAGAACGTGATCGCCGAGGCGATGGCCAGCCCGAGCCCGAGTTGCGCCGGCGGCTGGCCGATCAGCGCCTTCACCCGCCCCGCGATCAGCGCATAGGCCGGGGCCGGCAGCAGCCCCTCCAGGAAAAGCAACTGCTGCGCCACGCTCGCGCGGTCGAACGCGAGGCCGTAGAGCGAGATCAAGGTGCTGATCGCCGGAAACAGCGCCAGGGTGGCGTAGTACGCCGCCCCTGCCGCCGCCATGGACGCGCGGTCGGCGGCAAGCTGAGCGGCGATGGCGCGCAGGGCCCGCCGCCACCGCCACCGCGCCAGGCGTGCCGGCGGGGCAGAAGGGGAGGGGACGTCGGGCTCGGTTGCCATCCTGCGCGGCTGCTCCTGGGCGCCCGGCACCGCGATGGGGCCCGCCGCGCCGCACGGGGCGCGGCTGCGGGACACAGAGGGCCATCTTCCGTCCCCGCGGGCAAGGGCGCGCGGCCCGATCGTGCCCGCTCGCTACCCCCCCCGCCATCACCCGGCCCCGTCGTCAGCCGGGCATCAGGCCCGGCCTGGGCGCTCACCCTGGCCAGATCACCCAAAGCGCCAGCAGCGCCGCCGCCCAGAGCGCGACACCGATCGCCGCGGCGAGTGCGATCCCGCGCATCGGCCCCAGCGGGTTGGTGGGCTCCCAGTCCGCCGCGTCTTCGGGCGGCGCCGGGAGCGGCTGCTGCCGGAGCAGCGCCAGCAGGGCGGGGTTGGTGTAGGCGACCCGGCCCGGCCGCCGCCGCTCGACGTCGTCCGCCCCCACGGCGCGCGGTTCCGCCTCGGTCACCGCGGCTTGGCGGGTTGCCAGGGCGGTGGGCGCGTCGCCGTCGTGATCGGTCATGGGGCGATCGGTCATGGGCAGGATGTCCAGCACTCCAGAGGTCCAGCCGCCTGGGGAGCGGCCAGCTCTCCATCGGCCCGGCAGGGTACCTGGGCGGTTGCGGCGCGATTACAGGGGGGCGACCGCCGGCCGCCGGGGCAGTTTTTCCCCCCGCGGGTCCGATTCCGCCTTGCGCCCCGGCCCCACCCCCCCTATCTGCTTCCCCCACGCAGCAACGCACGTGCCTCTGGCCCTCTGTGGTTACGCAACGACGTCAAGCGTTCTGGCAACTCGTCAAGGTCGCTGGTTCGTTCGACCGTTTCGTCAACTGTCGCCCGTCGCCTTCACAGGCGGGCGTCTCAACTGGAGGGAGGTGCGGCGCGATGACCCCGAAAATCGCCCGATTCCTGATGCAGACCCAGCCGGCGACGCCGTGCCTGGTGCTCGATCTGGACCGTATGGCGGCGAACTACGCCGCGCTGCGCCATGCGCTGCCGCTGGCGCGCATCTACTACGCCGTGAAGGCCAATCCGGCCGCCCCGGTGCTGGACCGCCTGGTCAGCCTCGGCAGCAGCTTCGATGCCGCCGGCATCGAGGAGATCGACGCCTGCCTGGCAGCCGGCGCGCGCCCGGAGGCGATCAGCTTCGGCAACACCATCAAGAAGAGTACGGCCATCGCCCGCGCGCACGCCGCCGGCGTGTCCCTGTTCGCCTTCGATTCGGACGAGGAACTGGAGAAGCTCGCCGTCCATGCCCCCGGCGCGCGCGTCTATTGCCGCATCCGGGTGGAGAACGACGGCGCCGACTGGCCGCTGTCGCGCAAGTTCGGCACCACGATCGAACACGCCGGGGCGTTGATGCGCCGCGCCGGCACGCTCGGCCTCGACCCGTTCGGGCTGTCGTTTCACGTCGGCAGCCAGCAGACCACCACCGCGGCCTACGACGTCGCGATCGGCAAGGTGGCGATGCTGTTCACCGACCTCACGGAAGCGGGGGTGAAGCTGCGCATGATGAACCTCGGCGGCGGCTTCCCCACCCGCTACCGCGAGCCGGTGCCGGAGATCGAGGATTTCGCCACCGCCATCATGGGCGCCATGACCCGCCATTTCGGCAACAACCTGCCGGAGATGGTGATCGAGCCCGGCCGCTCGGTCGTGGGCGACGCCGGCGTGGTCAGCGCCGAAGTGGTGCTGGCGAGTCGCCGCGGGGACGATGCGGTGCGCTGGGTGTATCTCGACATCGGCCGCTTCGGCGGCCTGGCCGAGACGGAGGGCGAGTCGATCCGCTACCGCATCACGACCGACCACGACGGCTCGCCGACCGGGCCGGTGGCGATCGCCGGGCCGACCTGCGACGGCGCCGACATCATGTACGAACGCGCCAACTACCACCTGCCGCTGGCGCTGACCGCCGGGGACCGGGTCACCCTGCTCGCCGCCGGCGCCTACGTGACCAGCTACGCGAGCCAGGGCTTCAACGGCTTCGCCCCGCTCGCGGAACACTACGTCTGAACGACCGCCCCCTTTCCCGCCGCGGCGGGAGAGACGCCCCGCATCGAGCGGCCGATGCGCCCGAGGAATGAAAACGTCGGCGGCACCCTTCTCCCTCTCCACCCGCCCTTGCGGGGGGAGAGGGTCGGGGTG
>JABBNW010000020.1:0-28388 GCA_019352115.1 Pseudomonadota bacterium | reverse complement strand
ATCGGGGGCAAGGCAGCCCCCCTCACCCCAGCCCTCTCCCCCCGCAAGCGCGGGTGGAGAGGGAGAAGGGGCACCGCCGCCAGAGACCCCCGAACCAGGCGTTTTCATAGCAGGGCGCGCGGCTCAGTCGTCGTCCGCATCGTCGTCGATGTCCGCGTCGTCGGGCTTCAGCTTCAATTGCTTGAACGGCAGCGGCTTGAACCGCTTCAGCATCAGCGTGCCCTTCTTCGCGAGGCCCGGCAGCTCGCGGCCCTCGACATCCAGCACCATGACGTCGCCGCGGGTGGCGTCGGTCCGCACGATGCCGAACGTCATCTGGTGCAGGCCGGTCTGCTTCACCAGCACGGCGGCGAGCGCCTTGCCCGACTTGCCCTTGTGCAGGGCCAGCCGGTGGTCCTCGCGCGTCTTGCCGAGCACGATGCCGAAATTCATCGCCTTGCTGCCGCGCAGGCGCTTGAGCGCGATCAGCAGGTATTCGTGGTAGAGTTCGGGGTTGCCGAATTCGCCGTCGTCGGCTTCCTCGGTGCGATCCTCGATCCATTTGCGCGCGGCGCCGATCGGGCGGTCGAATTTCTTCAGCGCATCGACCGTCCATTCCATTTCCGGATTGCCCTTGACCTTGGCGGCCTCGGCGCCGGCGGCGCGCGCCGCGGCGGCGACGGCATCGAGCGCATCGTAGGCCGCGTCGGCCTGCGGTGCGCCGCTGTCGGATTCGAACCGGTGGCGAGCGGACTCGTAGTCCTTGAGCGCGGCCTCCAGCCGGCCCGCGCTGCGCAGGCCGTCCGGCTGGCTCGATTTCCACCAGCGGACCAGAAGTTCCGGCTGCTCGCCTTTCTTCACCGAAGCATCCTCCCTTCCGGTACCGGTATGGCTTCCCGCCGGCGCGGTCCGCGTGCGAACCCGCGACGCGCCGCACAGCGGGGCTTTCGCGCCGGGTGGCCGGGGTGATATTATCTGGCCCGCATCCGGGAGGGCCAGCATGAAATACGAGGTCAGTTTCGGTCGTCTGGGCGGCGCTCCCCGGCCGGCCGCGGCGGGGCAGAAGTTCCGCCTTGCCCTGCTCGGCGATTTTTCCGGCCGTGCCAATGCCGGAATGCTCGAGACGGGGGCGGCGCTCGCCGCGCGCAAGCCGATCAAGGTCGATGTCGACAACCTCGACGACGTGCTGGCCCGGATGAAGCTCAGCCTGGCGCTGCCCCTGGCGGAGGACGGCACCGTCACGGTCGAGATCGGCGCGATCGACGATTTCCACCCCGACCAGCTGGCCGAGAACGTTTCTCTGTTCGAGGAGCTGCGCACCCTGCGCCGCAATCTGGGCAGCAAGGCGGGGTTCGACCGGGCCGCGAAACAGGTCATGGCCTGGGGCGGCAAGGCGGCGCTGCCCCGGCCGCCGCGGCGGTCCCGCGGGGCGGCGGTCGCGACCTCGCGGCTGTCGGATTTCGCCCGCCTGGTCGGCCGGCCGGCGCCCGGGGCGGCAGAGGAAGGCTCGGCCGACGCGCTGCTCGCCCGCCTGGTCGGCCCCTACATCGTGCCGGCGCGCGATCCGCGCCAGGACGCGCTGATCGCCCAGGTGGATGCGGCGCTGTCGGATGCGATGCGCCGGGTGCTGCACCATCCCGATTTCCAGACCGCCGAGGCGATCTGGCGCGGGGTCGAGTTCCTGGTCCGGCGCATCGAGACCGGGGCGCGCATGGAGATCGTGCTGTACGACGTCTCGGCCGAGGAACTGGCCGCCGATGTCGCCGCGACCGACGCGCTGGAGGACACCGGGCTCTATGGGATGCTGGTGGAGCAGCCGGCGCTCGATGCGCACCAGGGGCCGCTGTCGGCGGTGATCGGCCTGTACGATTTCGAACTGGCGCCGCCGCATGCCGACCTGCTCGGCCGGATCGCGCAGATCGCGGCCGCCGCCGGCGCGCCGTTCGTCGCCGGCATCGGTCCGGACCCGCTTGGCATCCCGATGCACGAGCAGCACCCGCTGATCCGCGATGCGTTCGGGGCGCTGCAGGAATTGTCGGCCGCGGCCTATCTCGGGCTGGCGGCGCCGCGCTTCCTGCTGCGGCTTCCGTACGGGAAGAAATCCGACCCGATCGACGCCTTCGCCTTCGAGGAGTTCACCCGCCAGGAGGGCCTCGGCGGGATGCTGTGGGGCCACCCGGCGCTGATCCCCGGGTTGCTGCTGGCCGAGACCTTCGCCCAGCAGGGGGCCAAGATGAAGCTCGGCACCGTGATGGGGGTCGGCGACATCGCCTATTATACGTACGCAACGCCGGACGGCGAACACGTGGCGCTGCCTTGCACCGCGCGGCTCTACACCGAGCGGCAGGCGGTGCAGGTGGGCCAGTATCGGGTGATGCCGCTGGTGTCCTTGCGCGGTCGGCCGCAGGTGCGGCTGGCGGGGTTCAGTTCGATGGCCGGCACGCCGCTGGCCGGGTTCTGGGCGCCGGTGAAGATCGCCCCCGCCGCCGCCCCGGCCGCTGCCGCCCCAGCAGCAGCCCCCCCGGCTGCGGCGCCGGCTGCGGCCCCGGCCGTGGCTGCGGAGGAGGAGCCGGAAGCGCAGGATGCCGCGACCGAAGATGCCGCCCCGGTCGTTGACGAGGCGGCGGCGGAGGAGCCATCCGCCGCGGCGCCGGCGGCCGAGGCGGACGGCGGCGACGACCTCGACGCGCTCCTGGCCAGCCTGAACGAGGCGCCGGCGCCCGCCGATGCGGACGCCACCGAACCGGATCTCGACGCGCTGCTCGCCTCGCTCAACTGAGCGCGGCGGGCGGTTCCGCGCGCGTCAGTTCGCCCGGACGACGACGTCCACCCGCTGGCTTTCCTGACCCATCCCGGGCACGTCGCTGACGTTCCGTATGATACGGACCATCCGCGGGCGGTCGACGCCAGCTTCCGCCAGCTTGTCCTCGATCAGTTGGCTGCGCAGGCGGGCGAGGTCGGCCATGGCCTGCGGTCCGTCGGGGTCGAGGTACTGGGCCAGTTCCACCGGCGCGGCCGGTTCCTCGCGGGCGCGGGCGGCGGCGGCGTTGATCGACATCAGCGCGTCCTGGTCGAGCAGGGCCGACCACTGGCCGAAATAGACCGCGTAGTCGGACGTGCTGCGATGGATGCGCGCAACGATGGCGGGATGGATCTGCCAGGGCATGCCGTCGCCCTCGGGCTCGCCGCAGTTCTGGATCCAGAGCTTGCGGATGGCCGAAGGGTGTTCGCACTGGACCAGTTCTATGCTAACGTCCTTGGGCAGGGTGTTGCCCAGCAGATCATGCAGATGCGTCTCCCCGCCCACCAGCCAGACCCGTCCGTTGAACTCGGCAAGCGTGATGTCCGCCATCAAAACCTCCTTCGCCAATGCCGCCGCCAGCGCTGATCCGCCATGTCCGGACCGGCGGGGGGCGCGCCGATGCCGCTGAGCCTGACCCTGGTCGGCGGGCATGGCGCCGGCGAGCGCGCCACGCGCATGTTGCGGCTCGGCACTCTATCGATCGGCCGGGCCGCCGGCAATGACTGGGTCCTGGCCGATCCCGAGCGGCACCTGTCCAAGACCCATTGCATGATCACCGCCGCCGACGGGCGGTATCTGCTCACCGATGTCAGCACCAACGGCGTGTTCGTCAACGGCGCGACCACCCGGGTGCCGCGCGACGGGCAGGTGGAACTGACCGACGGCGACGAGATCCGGTTCGGCGAGTATGTGCTGACCGTGACGGAGACGGTTGCGGCGGCCCCGATCGTTGCGCACAGCGCGCCGGTGGCGGCGGGGGTGCGGCGGGCCGATCCCCTGGCCGGGCCGGCGGATGTCGCGCCGGATCCGCTGGGCGGGGAGGACGCGCTGCTCGATCCGTTCCTCAGCCCGCCGGGGGCGGGGTTCGTGCATCCGATCGCGGCGTCGCCGCCGGTGCTGCGGGCCAGCGATCCGTTCGACCTTGCCGACGAGAACCATCGCGGGCTGGGCGACGACGGGCGGCGCGGCAGCGCCGAGGACCATCATCGCGGCTTTGCCGGCGGCGAGGCGCGTGGCCTCGGCAATACCGGATTGGGCAACGTCGGCATGGGCGGGCCGGGCGGGATCTCCGATGACGACCTGTTTCGCGGCGTGACTCCGCTCGACAACTGGCAGGGGCCGTCGCAGCCGGACAACGTCGACGCGCCGATGCAGGCGTTCACCGCGCCGCCGCCGGTGGCGGTGTCCAATTTCGACGATCTCGATATCGACGCGCTGCTCGGCGACACGCCGCCGGCCCCGGCCGGCTTCGGGGCGCCGGCGTCGTCTCCGTCCGTCCCGGTCCCGCCGCCGCCAGTGGCGACGCCGGTTCCGCCGCCGGCCGCCTCCGCCGATCCGTTTGCCGATCCGGAACCCGCCGGCGGCGTTGCCGCGCCGGTTCCGGCTGCCGTGGCGCCCGTCGCCCGCGCGCCCGCCCCGGTTCTGCCGGCACAAGTGCCTGCCGGACCGGTCGCCGCCGCACCCCTCGCCGCCGCGCCGGCTGCCGCCGCACCGGCTGCCGCGGCGGTGGGTGTCGGCGCTCCCGCTGCCGGCGCGGCTGATGCCGGCGCGTTGCTGGCGGCCTTCCTGGACGGCGCCGGCGCCGCCGGCCTTCCGCTCGGTCCCGACCCTGAAGCGGCGCTGCGCTCCGCCGGCACCGTCTTTCGCGTCCTGGTCGAGGGCCTGCGCCAGGTCCTGATGTCGCGCGCCGCGATCAAGAACGAATTCCGGGTCGAGCAGACCATGTTGCGGGCGCGCGACAACAACGCGCTGAAATTCGCCGTCACGACCGAGGACGCGATCGCCGCCCTGCTGCAACCGAGCCGGCCCGGCTACAAGGCGCCGCTCGACAGCGCGCGGGAAGCGTTCGACGACGTGCGCGCGCACGAGATGGCGGTGATGGCCGGGGTGCAGACCGCGCTGCTCGGCCTGCTCCGCCGGTTCGAGCCGGGGGCGCTCGAAAAGCGGCTGCAACCGGGCATGCTCGGCAACCTGCTGCCGGGGGCGCGGAAAGCGCGCACATGGGAATTGTTCTGTGCTACCTACAAAGACATCGCCCGCGAGGCGGAAGACGATTTCCAGTCGGTATTCGGCCGGGAATTCGCCCAGGCCTACGACGCCCAGATCCGCAAGCTCTGAGGCGGCCGGGGCAGGGCGGAGCACAAAGCGCTTTCAACAGCCGGGCAATCGGGGCAAATAGCTCCGGCCAGCAGGTTAGGGAACGGACGTAATGGGTCGATGGCTTCGAGGCTTGGCGGCACTCCTGCTGGTGGCCGCCGCGGCAGGATGCAGCGCGCCGCCGCCGCCGCCGCCGACCGTGGTCAGCCTGACCATGAAGGCCGCGCCGGACGTCAACGCCGGCATCACCGGCGGTGGGGCGCCGGTGCAGGTGCGGGTCTATCAGCTTGCCTCCACCAGCGCCTTCGACGGCGCCGATTTCTTCCAGTTGTTCAACCACGACAAGGCGACCCTGAGCACCGATCTCGTGCATGTCGACCAGTTCCTGCTGGCGCCCGGGGCGAGCAAGACCGTGGTGCTGAAGCCGAACGCGCAGGTGACGTCGCTCGGCTTCTTCGCGGCCTACGGCGCCTTCCAGACGGCGACCTGGCGCGCCACCACGCCGGTGCCGGCGCATAAGACGACCAACGTCACCCTGACCGTCGGCAAGTCCGCGCTCAGTGTGAAAGCCGCCCCGGCGCCGGCCGGGTCGTAACGATGGGGTGGGAGAACCGGGTCGTCTGGACGGAGGGGCTGTTCCTCCAGCCGCAGCACCTGCAGCAGCAGGATCGCTACATGGAACGGCTGGTGCGCACCAGCACCGCCGGGCTGCGCCCGTTCGCCTGGGGGCTGACCCAGCTCGATTTCGATGCCGACCTGCTCACGCTCGGGAAGTTCGCCTTGCGCACGGCGGCGGGCATCCTGCCGGACGGCACGCCGTTCTCGGTGCCGGGCGATGCCGAACATCCGCGTCCGATCGACCTCGCCGAGACCGCGCGCAACAGCATCGTCTATATGATGTTGCCGACCCGCCAGCCGGGCGGGGTCGAAACGGCGGCGCCCGAGCAGGTGGAAACCGTCGCCCGCTTCGCCGCCACCGAATACGAAGTGGCCGACAGCACTGCCGGTTCCCAGGGCAGCGCGCTGGTGCCGGTGGGCAAGCTGCGGCTGCGCTACGCGCTTGAGTTCGAGGCGCGGGAGGGCTTCGCCGCCATCGGCGTCGCCCGCATCGCCGAGGTGCGCGCGGACAAAAGCGTGCAGCTCGACGAAAGCTACATCCCGCCGCTGCTGCTGTGCAGCGCGTCGCAGGTGCTGGCCGGGTTCGTCAACCAGTTGCAGGGGCTGCTGCATCACCGGGCGGAAGCGCTGGCGGGGCGGGTGTCGGAAACCGCGACCCGCGGGTCGGCCGAGATCGCCGACTACCTGATGCTGCAATTGTGCAACCGCTACGAACCGCTGCTGACCCATCTCGCCAACACCGTGGCGCAGTTGCACCCCGAAACGTTCTACCGCGCCTGCGTCTCGCTCGCCGGGGAGCTTGCGACCTTCACCGAAACGCGCAAGCGGCCGATGGAATTCCCCGCCTACCGGCACGACGACCTGACCGCGACGTTCCGCCCGGTGATGGCGGCGCTGCGCCAGTCGCTGTCCGCAGTTCTGGAGCAGACGGCGGTGCCGATCCCGTTGCAGGAGCGCAAGTTCGGCATCCGGGTGGGCCCGATCACCGATCGCACCCTGGTGGCAGCCGGGTCCTGGGTGCTGGCGGTGAAGGCGCAGATGCCGGCCGAGGCGCTGCGGCGCGGCTTTCCGAACCTGGTCAAGATCGGCCCGGTCGAGCAGATCCGCGAACTCATCAACGTGGCCCTGCCGGGGATCGCGGTGCGTGCGTTGCCGGTGGCGCCGCGCCAGTTGCCGTATTATTCCGGCACGACGTATTTCGAGCTGGACCGGAGCAGCCCCTACTGGGCCGCGCTGGCGCGCTCCGGCGGGATCGCGATCCACGTGGCGGGCGACGTGCCGGGGCTGGAGATCGAGTGCTGGGCGATCAGGGGATAGGCGCGCCAGATGAGCGACGATCCGTTTGCCGAACCGTCCGATTCGGAAGCGACCATCATCCGCCCGCGGCCGGGCGGGCGCGGCGGCGGGGCGGCGCCGTCCGCCGCTGCCGCGCCGGCGGGGCCGGTCGTGGTGCCGGCGGTGGGCGCGAGCCCGCTGCTGGCCGCCGCGGCGCCGCTGCTGGCGGCTGCGGTGCGCATCGGCGCCTCCCGCGGGGCGCCGCCCGATCCGGAACAACTGCGCCGCGCCATGGTCGAAGCGGTGCGCGATTTCGAGAAGCGGGCGCTCGCCACCGGGCTTGATACCCGCAGCCTGCGCGCGGCCCGCTATGCGCTGTGCGCGACCATCGACGACATGGTGCTGAGCACGCCCTGGGGCAGCACCAGCTCCTGGGCGGCGCAGAGCCTGACCAGCATCTTCCATAACGAAGTGAGCGGCGGCGAGCGCTTCTTCGACATCCTGGAAGACATGCAGAAGGACCTCGGCCGGCATTCGGAAGTGGTCGAGCTGATGTATTTCTGTGCCTCGCTGGGCTTCGAGGGGCGCTACCGGGTGATGCCGCGCGGCATCGCGGCGCTGACCGAATTGCGCGATTCGATCTATCGCACCATCCGCCAGCGCCGCGGCGATTTCGAGCGCGACCTGTCGCCGCGCTGGAAGGGGCTGAACCTCGGCTACAAGCCGCTGGCGCAGGTGGTGCCGGTGTGGGTGCTGGCGCTGGCCACGCTCGGCGCGGCCTGCCTGATCTACGTGCTGTTCAGCTTCTCCCTGGCGGGCGCGGCCGGCGTTGCCTATGCGGAACTGGCGGCGCTGCCGCCGAAGGGCGCCATCGTGGTGCCGCGGCCGGCGCCGGTCGCGCCGCCGCCGCCGCCGACGGAAGCCGCGGTCGTAAGCCCGGCGAGCCCCGACCTGCACAAATTCCTCGCCCCCGAGATCAAGGCCGGCCAGGTCGCCGTGTTCGAGGACCCGCAATCGATCACCATCCGGCTCATCAACCGGCAGATGTTCGGCTCCGGCTCGGCGACCCTGAACCCGAGCTACCTGCCGCTGCTGCACAAGGTCGGTGCCGCGCTGAAGACCGAGCCGGGTGACGTCATCGTCAACGGCTACACCGACAACCAGCCGATCCATACGGTGCAGTTCCCGTCCAACTGGCAATTGTCGCAGTCGCGCGCCGCGGCGGTGGCGGCGGTGATCCGCGCCGAACTGCCCGCGTCGCGGCGGGTGCGCGCGGTCGGCAAGGGCGACGCGGATCCGATCGCCACCAACGCAACGCCCGCCGGGCGCGAACAGAACCGGCGCACGGAGGTCGTCCTGCTCAAGACGTCAAACCTGCCATGATGGCATGGCCGAGGCGGTTCCTCACGAGCTTCTGGGGGGAGACCCTCATTGGCGCGATCATCATTTGCCTGCTGGTGTGGTTCTTCGGCCCGCTGCTGGGGTTGGGCGCGTTCCATCCCTTCGCGACCAAGCTCGTGCGCATCATCTTCATCGTGGCGCTGGTGCTGCTGTGGGTGATCGTGAGCCTGCTGCACGAACTGCGCGAGAAGCGAAAGGAAAAGGAGCTCGAGGAGGGCGTCTCCAAGGAGGAGCACGAACCCGACGCCGCGGCGGTCGCCTCGGCGGAAGAGCTGGCGCTGCTGTCGGAGCGGATGAAGGAAGCGCTGCACGCGCTGAAGCGGGCCAAGCTCGGCGGCAAGTCGCGGCGGTCGCTCTACCAGCTGCCGTGGTACATCTTCATCGGCCCGCCGGGCGCGGGCAAGACGACGGCGCTGGTCAATTGCGGGCTGCGCTTCCCGCTCGCCGACGCGCACGGGCCGCAGGCGGTGAAGGGGGTCGGCGGCACCCGCAACTGCGACTGGTGGTTCACAGACGAGGCTGTGCTGATCGACACCGCCGGGCGCTACACCACGCAGGATTCCGATGCCGCGGTGGATGCGGCCGCCTGGCTCGGCTTCCTCAAGCTGCTCAAGAAGCAGCGCGCGCGCCAGCCGCTGAACGGGGTGCTGGTCGCGGTCAGCCTGTCCGATCTCGCGTCCCAGCCGGAAGCGGAACGGTTCGCCCATGCGCGCGCGATCCGCAAGCGGGTGCGCGAACTGACCGACGAGCTCGGCGTGCGGGTGCCGGTCTATGTGCTGTTCACCAAGGCCGACATGGTGGTGGGCTTCGTCGAGTTCTTCGACAGCCTGGGCAAGGAGGAGCGCGAGCAGGTCTGGGGCATGACCCTGAGCCTGGACGACGGCAAGAGCGAGGGCGGCCCGGTCGCCGAATTCGCCCCCGAGTTCGACCGGCTGATGGGCCGGCTGAACGAGCGCATGATGGAGCGGGTGCACCAGGAGCCCGACCTGGGCCGCCGCCGGCTGATCTACGGCTTCCCGCAGCAGCTTGCGTCCCTGCGCGACATCGCCAACGAATTCCTGACCGAGGCGTTCCGGCCCTCGCGGCTGGAAGCGCGACCGTTGCTGCGCGGGGTGTATTTCACCTCCGGCACGCAGGACGGCACGCCGATCGACCGGTTGCTCGGCGCGATGGCCGGCCGCTTCGGCCTGGCGCGCCAGTCGGTGGGCGCGTTCAGCGGCGCCGGGCGCAGCTATTTCCTCGCGCGCCTGGTGCGGGAAGTCGTGTTCGGCGAGGCGGGGCTGGTCAGCCGCGATCCGAAGATCGAGCGGCGGCAGCGGATCATCCATTACGGCGCGTTCGCGATCGCCGGGATCGTGCTGCTTGGCCTGACGACGGCCTGGACCGTGAGCTGGTTTGCCAATCGCGACGTGATCGCGCGCCAGGCCCAGCAGATGGCGCTGTATCGCACCCAGTATGCCGCGCTGCTGCAACGCGGGCCGCAGGATACCGATCTTACCGCGGTGGTGCCGGCGTTGCAGACGTTGCGCACCATGCCGGGCGGCTATGCCGAACGCGGCCGGAGCACGCCGTGGTCGCAGGGCTTCGGGCTGTATCAGGGCGCGCAGCTGCGCACCGCGGCGGATGCCGCCTATGTGCAGGCTCTGGACGGGCTGTTGCTGCCGCGGCTGCTGTCGCGGCTGGAAAGCCAGATGCAGGCGCATCTGGACAAGCCGAGTTTCCTCTACCAGGCGCTCGAGGTCTATCTGATCCTGGGGCGCCAGGGACCGCTCAACCGCGGGCTGATCACGCATTGGATGGACGCGGATTTCGCCGCCAATTTCGCCGGCCCCGAGAACGCGACCGAGCGGGCGGAGTTGAACGCCGACGTGGCGGCGATGCTGCGCAGCCCGCTGCCGGCGCTGGCCCTGAACGGGCCGCTGGTGGCCGAGGTGCGCGCCATCCTGACCCGCCAGCCGTTCGCCGATTACCTCTATTCCAGCATCATCGACAGCCCGGTGGCGCATGGGGTGCCGGAGTGGACGGTGTCGGAAAACGCCGGGCCGGCGGGCAGCCAGGTGTTCGCCCTGCGCGACGGCAAGCCGCTGGACAGCGGCATGCCGGGCATCTTCACCTGGAAGGGCTATCACGAGGTGTTCCTGCGGCTGATCCCGCAGGTGACCAAGCAGGCCGCCGATCAGGCCTGGGTGCTGGGCCGCCCGCAGGCGGCGGGGCCGGAGGCGCTGGCAAAGCTGCGCCACGACGTGCTCGATCTCTATCTCGACGACTATACGCGGCGCTGGGACGGGCTTTTGGCGAACGTGGCGCTGAAGCCGTTCGCCACGATCCAGCAGGGGGTGCAGGAACTGTATCTCCTCTCCGCCCCGGATTCGCCGCTGCGCGACCTGCTGGTGGCGATCGACAAGCAGACCCAGTTGAGCCGCCCGCCGCCGGCCGAGGTTGCGTCGGAGAAGGCCGGCAAGGTGCGCGAGGGAGTGACCGATATCGCCGCCGAATCGGCCAGGATGGGCATGGGGGTCGAGGAGGCGCAAATCGCCTCCGTGCTCGGCTCCGCGTTCGGCGAAGGGCCGGGCGGCAAGCCGATCGACCCGGCGAAGCGGGTGGACGAGCATTTCAAGGCGCTGCACGCGTTCGTTTCCGGCAAGACCCCCGGGGGGCCGAACCTCGCCGAGGCGATCGCCAAGATCCAGCAAGTCTATGAGAGCATGAACCAGGCGGCGAACGCGCCGAATCAGGGCGCGGCGCTGCTCGGGATGGTCGCAGGCGGCGGCGCGGCGGCCGGGGGCGGCAGCGCGGGCAGCGCGGCGTCGCAACTGGCGCAGGTGGCGCAGGGCGTGCCGAAGCCGGTGGCGGCGATGCTACAGACGGTGTCGTCCTCGAGCGCGCAGGTGACCGCAAGCGGGGCGAGCACGGAACTCTCCGACGCCTGGCGGTCGAAAGTGCTGCCGCTGTGCGTGGCGGCGTTCCACCGCTACCCGTTCATCGCCGGCAGTTCGGAGGACGTGCCGCTCGGCGATTTCACCCATCTGCTCGGGCCTGATGGGTTGATGCAGAAATTCTTCGACAAATACCTGGCCCCGCTCGTGGATACGACGACGACGCCGTGGAAATGGCAGTCGCCCGACCACACGAAGCTCGGCCTGTCGCCCGGCGCGTTGGCGGAGTTCGAGCGGGCGGACGCGATCCGCCAGGCGCTGTTCCCCGACGGGGCGAAGATGGGGGTGACGTTCCAACTGGTGCCGGTGTCGGCGTCCGCCGGCGTGGGCCAGGTGCGGGTGCAGATCGGCAGCCAGACCCTGAGCTACGCGCACGGACCGATCCAGCCGGCGTCGATGCAGTGGCCGGGCAAGGGCGACAACCTGCTGGTGCGGGTGGTCATGACGCCGACCAACGGCGGACCGGCGACGGTGATCGAGAACCAGGGACCGTGGTCCTTGCTGCGGCTGCTGGATGCGGCGCGGGTGATCCCGAGCGGCGCGCCGGACCGGTTCCAGATCGTGTTCACCAGCCCGGAAGGCGAGGCGACCTTCCAACTGAACGCCAACAGCGTGCGCAACCCGTTCAACATGGCGATCTTCCGGGCGTTCCGCTGCCCGCCGAATTTGTGACGCGCCCGCCCGCCGGGGTCCGGTTGGACCGGCGGGTTCCGGCTTCCAACGATCCAGGGTGGACCTATGTCTGGGACGAGCAAGGAAACGAAGACGAAGATCACGGTGGCGATCGCACCGGATCCCGGTTTTAAGCTCGTCCTGAATTCGCTGTCCGGGACGGAGGAACTGGGCCGTCCCTTCATCTACGAACTGCTGATGTCGAGCACGGCCACCAAGGCGGACCTGGTCGCGGTGCTCGGCAGTTCGGTGACGGTGACGGTCGTGCAGCCGGACGGCAGCACGCGCTATTTCAACGGCATCATCGGCCGTATCGCGTATGCCGGGATGCGCGGCGGCGCGCGCAGCTACCGGATCGAGCTGCGGCCCTGGCTGTGGCTGCTGTCGCACCGGCGCGACTGCCGGATTTTCCAGAACCAGTCCCCGCACGACATCATCACGTCCTTGTGCCAGGCGGCGGGGTTCAGCGATTTCGACGATTCCGGCTGGACCAAGCTTGGCATGGATTCGCTGGAATATTGCGTGCAGTACGACGAATCGACCTTCGACTTCATCACCCGGCTGATGGAACAGTACGGAATTTACTATTACTACAAGCACGCAAACGGCAAGCACACCGTGATGTTCTGCGACGATCTGAGCGCGCACGCATCCCTCAGCGCCGCGATCCCGTTCCGCACCCAGCAGACCCGCAGCCGCGCGGTCAGCGACCACATCTGGCAATGGTCGGCGGAACTTGCCGTGGTGCCCGGGCAGGTCACGTTCCAGGACTACAACTTCACCGCCTCCGGCACCGACCTCACGGCGCGGACGTCGAAGCCGCCCAGCCCCACCCACAACTACGGCGACTTCGAGGTCTTCGAGTATCCGGGGCTCTATACCGCTGTCAGCGGCGGGCAGGCGCTGACCGGGGTGCGCGCGGAGGACCATGCCGCGCGCCGCCAGATCATGTTCGGCACCAGCAACAGCCGGCTGATCACCACCGGCTGCAAGTTCACCCTGTCGGGTTTCTACGAGGAATCGCAGAACATCGCCTATACGGTCATCCGTGCCACCTACACCCTGGCGGTGGGCCAGGTGCGCGCGGCGTCCGCGGGGGCGAGCCGCGACACGTTCCGCTGCACCTTCCAGTGTATCGCCGCCACGACCCAGTTCCGGCTGAACCGGATCACCCCCCGCCCGCTGATCCGTGGCCCGCAGACCGCCAAGGTGGTGGGCGATCCGACCGGCTCGGCCAGCGACGAGATCGTCACCGACCAGTACGGACGGGTGAAGGTGCTGTTCTATTGGGCGCGTCCCACCACGCCGTCGACGCAGACGGTCACGCAGCAGAACGCGCAGAAGGCGTCGTGCTGGATCCGGGTGGCGCAGATCTGGGCCGGCGCCGGCTGGGGCGGGATCTTCATCCCGCGCATCAACCAGGAAGTGGTGGTGGAATTCCTGGAGGGCAATCCGGACCGGCCGATCATTACGGGATGCGTGTACAACGACGTGCAGACGGTGCCCTACCCGCTGGATGCCAACAAGACGCGGTCCACCATCAAGACCAACTCCTCGACCGGCGGCAACGGCTTCAACGAGCTGCGCTTCGAGGACAAGGCGGGATCGGAGGAGGTCTTCTTCCAGGCCCAGAAGGACTACAACAAGGTCGTCCTGAACAACGAGACGGTGAACATCACCCAGGACACCACGACCACGGTGAAGCAGGGCAACCGGTCGGTCACCGTTTCGCAAGGCAACAATTCCCTGACCGTCTCGCAGAAGAACAATTCGGTCACGGTTTCGCAGGGCGACAATTCGCTCACGGTGTCGACCGGCAAGAACACGACGACGGTGCAGGCGGACAATGCGCTGACCGTCAACCAGGGCAACAACTCGGTGACCGTCTCGACCGGCAACGACAGCCTGACCGTCTCCACCGGCAACCACTCGATCACCGTGAGCGCCGGATCCAGCACGATCAGCGCCGGCCAGTCGATCACCATCAAGGCGAACGAGTCGATCACCTTGCAGGTGGGCGCAAACAGCATCACGATCGGCGTCAGCGGGATCACGATCACCGGCGGGGAGATTTCCGCGACTGCCACGGAGTCGATGGCGCTCGTCGGCGGCGGGTCGATGACCCTTACCGCAGACGCAATCGCAATCAACTGAAACCGGAAGGGGCACCGCGTGGCCAGCGACCTGTCCGACCTGCTCGAACGTCCGATGGCGGCCCCGTCCGCGGGCATGCTGGACGGGCTGCGGGCGCTCGTCGACACCGCGGCGACCTGTCCGCCCTCAGCCGCGCCCGATCCACGCCACACGGTCGAGGCGATGGTCGCCGAGCTCGACCGGCGCATGAGCGAACTCGTCAACCTGATCCTGCACCATCCGGAGTTCCAGCGCATGGAGGCCGCCTGGCGCGGTCTGTTCTTCATCGTCGACGGGATCGAGACGGACGGGTCGCTGAAAGTCAAGATGCTCGACATCTCGAAGCGGGAACTGGTGCGCACCCTGCGCAAGTTCCGCGGCACCGCCTGGGACCAGAGCCCGATCTTCCGCAAGATCTACGACGAGGAATACGGGCAGTTCGGCGGCGAACCGTTCGGCGTACTGCTGGGCGATTATGAATTCGATCACAATCCGTCGGACGTGACCCTGCTCGGCGACATCGCCCAGGTCGCCGCAGCCGCGCATGCCCCGTTCATCGCTGCGGCCGCCTCCGGCGTGATGCAGATGGAAACCTGGGCCGAGCTTGCCAATCCCCGCGACCTGACCCGCATCTTCCAGACCCCCGAATATGCCGCCTGGCGGGCGCTGCGGGCGAGCGAGGATGCCCGCTACCTCGGCCTTTGCCTGCCGCGCTGGCTGGCCCGGCTGCCGTACGGCCATCTCACCGAGCCGACCGAGGCGTTCGATTTCGAGGAAGACGTGGACGGCCCCGATGCGCGGAACTTCCTCTGGGGCAACCCGGCCTACGCAATGATCGCGAACGTCGCACGTGCGTTCTCATTGTACGGGTGGTGCGTGCGCATCCGCGGCATTGATGGGGGAGGCGCGGTGGAGGGCCTGCCGGCCTACCGCTTCCCGACCGCGGACGGCGATGTCGACCTGCGCTGCTCGACTGAGATCGCGCTGTCGGAGCGGCGGGAGGCGGAGCTGGCGCACAACGGTTTCATCCCGCTGGTGCACCGGAAAAATGCCGGCTATCCGGCCTTCGTCGGCGCGCCATCGATCCAGCAGCCGCACGAATATGACGATCCGTCGGCAACGGCGAACGCCGCCCTCGCCGCGCGACTGCCGTATTTGTTCGCCACCTGCCGGTTCGCGCACTACCTGAAATGCATGGTGCGCGACAAGGTGGGCAGTTCGATGGACCGGGGGCAGATCGAGAAGTGGCTGCAAGCATGGATCAGCAACTATGTCGACGGCTCGCCGGAAAGCTCCAGCGAGGAATGGAAGGCCGCCCATCCGCTGGCCGAAGGCGTCATCTCGGTGGAGGCGAACGAGGAGACGCCGGGCAAATACGCCGCGAAATTCTATCTTCGGCCACACTACCAGCTCGAAGGAACGACGGCGGTCATCCGCCTGGTGTCGCGCTTGGCACAGGGATGAGCCGGTTTGGTGCCGCCCGCCGGGCGGCGTGACTGGTTTTGAAAGGAGAAGGCTATGGCGGACACCGAATCATCGGACTTGCTCATGCTGTTCAAACCGCAGGGAAAGCTGGCGCTCGAGGGTGAAGGGATGTCGACCTTCGATCCCAATGATAGTCTGATGACGAACTTCCTGCCCAATCGGTTCTGCGAAGTGGAGGACTTCAACTTCGGTGCCGGGATCGAGGACACCGACAGTTCCGGTGCGGAAGAAGGCGCGGATACCGAGGGCGCGCTGGACAACGAACTCCACTCACACGACCCCAAGGGGCGGCCCAAAAACGGCAAGGGTGGCAAGGGGAAGCAGAAAGTCCGGAAATTCAAGCGCTTCGTCGAGCAAGGCGCACCCGCGCCCGGCCAGGGGACGCTTGGTTACGATGTCAACCTGGACGAGGTCACGGTCAACCGGCAGATGGACCGGATGTCGATGGTACTCCTGCAGCTCTGCCTCAACCAGACCCCGCTCGATCTCATCGTGCTGGTGAAGCGCAAGTTCACCGGCAACCAGTCCTTCCATGAGGCCTACCTCCGGCTGGAATTCACGCAGCCCCTGATCACCAGCGTGGAATGGGAGCACGGCGAGGTCATGAAGGAGAAGCTGAAATTCGTCTGCCGCGGCATCAAGGCTTCCTATAAGCCGCAGGCGTCAAGCGGCACCCTCGGCAACGCCATCCCGGCGAACTTCAAATACGATGCAATAACCAACTGAAGGCGCCGGAACCAACTGAAGGCGCCGGTCGCACCGTCGCGCGCGTCGCCGGCTGAGCCGCGCCGTCGGCGCTGCTCCTGGTGCGCTTGCCGGTGGAGCATGGGGCCAGCGTCCCTCAGGCGGTCATCGCCTGCTCCGCCGCGGCCATGACCCGCGCCGCGTCGCAGCCGGACCCGCAGGGCGAGGCGAGCACCGGCTTGATCGCGAACGAGGCGGCCAGTTGGGCGGCGAAGGCGCTGGCCGGCAGCCCGATCTGCGTTGCCGGCAGCAGCGCCGGCACGCTCCAGTTCAGGCTAGACAACGCGTGCGCCTTCATCGCCGCGGTCACGACCGGCGCGGTGGCAAGGCTGGTCGGCACCATCGGCAGTTGCGGCAGCCGTCCCAGCATCGCGGCGAGCAGCGCCTCCGGCTTGGCGCCGGCGAGCTTCAGCCCGAAGGTGGACGCAACCGCCCGCAGCATCACGTTGAGGCGGGCCTGGATCTGCGCGGTCAGCGCCGGCAAGCCGACCTGCAACGGATCGACCCCGAGGCTCGCCTGCAGCCGCGCCACCGCCGAAAGCGCGGCCGTGAGGCTCCCCATCAAGTGCGGCGCCGCCAGCGGCGGCAGCGCGACCCGGGTGAGCGCGCGCAAGCTGGTGGACAACTGCGCCGTCTCCGCCAGGTTCACATTCAGATGGATGGCCGCCGCGATCATCGCCGCCAGCTTGCGCAACGGCGCGAGGAAGGCGGCCCACACGCTCATCGGCTTCCCGCCCGGCAGGGTGAGCGCCGTCAGCAGCGACGGCGACGGGGCGAACAGCCCGGCCTGCAATGCCAGCTGCACCTGCTCGACCGCGCTGTTCAGGCTCGCGAGCCGGATCCAGGGCTGCGGCGAGAAGGCGCCGAGCCCGGGCATCTTCGCCAGCACCGACATCCGCGCGTTCAAGGTGGCAACGACCCGCGCGAACGCCCGCGCCTGCGCCGGCACCAGCAGATCGAGCCCGAGCTGGGACAGCGCCTGCGCGCGCAGCTGCGCCAAGGCCGAGATGGTCCCCACCGCCGACAGCGACAGCCGCAATTGCGGCAGCGGCACGGACAGCCAGGCCGGCTCGGGCATCCAGGGGGAGGCCGGCAGGCCGCGCTCGGCAAGCCAGGCGGCCAGCCCCTGCGCGATGTTCGCCCCCGGGAGGGCCGCCGCCGGCGCGAGGCCGGCGCTCAGGTTCGCCTGCAATTTCGGCAACGCTGCGGTCAGCGGCGCCATCGAGGCGTGACAGAAGCATCCCATGCGGCTCTCCCTGGGTGGCCGTCCGCGGTTCGTGTCACGGTCCGCCGGACCGGCCGGGCGGGCAGGGTATCACCCACCGTTGTATCGTTGCACGGCCCTGGCGTGTGCCGGCCGCCTGGTCAGAGCGTGAAAAGCGATCGAATTTGCGAAAGAACCCCCGTTGTCGTTGCCCGGGTTTCGATGCGATTTCGACGGCTCGCGGGCATTCTTTCACAAACTCTCAGAGCGTGAAAAGCAATCGAACTTGTGAAAGAACGCCCGTTGAAAATGCTCGCCTTTTCGGGCAATTTTGGCGGCTGACGGGCATTCATTCACAAACTCTCAGGCCATCTCGTAGGCGACCACCACCGCGGTGACGTTGTCGTTCACCTGCCGCGCCAGCGCCGCGGCGATCAGCGCCTCGGTCGGCGCCGTGTCGCCGGCGCCGATCAGCACCGCGGCGAGGTCCGTGTCGGTCAGGGTCTTGTTCAGCCCGTCGCTGCACAGCAGGAACCGGTCCCCCGGTTGCAGCCGGTCGGACACCTTATCGAGTGCCACGTCGTCCAGCGCCGCGCCGATCGCGCGGGTAATGACGTTGGCGTGCGGGTGGCGCTCGGCGTCCTCGGGGCGGATCGCGCCGCTGTCCACCAGTTCCTGCACCAGGCTGTGGTCGTGCGAGATCTGCTGCAATTCCCCCCCGCGCAGCAGATAGGCGCGCGAATCGCCGGCCCAGAGGCAGGCGAAATGATCCTCCCGCACCACCAGGACCACGACGGTGGAGGCGATCACCACCTCGGGGCCGCGCCGTTCGGCCTCGGCGCGCAAGGCGGCGTGGGCGGCGGCGATGCGGGTGCGCACCTGGGTCAGGAGCTCGGTCGGGCTCGCGTCGGGTGGGATCGCCTCCAGGGTTTCGGCGATCATGGCGGAGGCGACCTCGCCGGCGTCGTGCCCGCCCGCCCCGTCGGCCACCGCCCACAGGCCGAGGTCGGGGCGGTCGACCATCGTGTCTTCGTTGTGCGTGCGCCGGGCCCCGACATGGGTGGTGGCCCAGGAGGTGATGCGGCCGGCGGCGATCATGGCGCGGGCGCGTCCCTGGCGCTGGTTCCGGCGATCATGCCGATGAAGGTGGCGGCGTCCGGCAGCCCCGGACAGGCGATGTGCCCGGGGGGCACGCGCGGGCCGCCCTCCGTCCACCAGCGGGAGCCGGCGGGGCGCGGAGCGGGCGGGCTCGGCGGCGCGCCCATCAGGGCCAGGACCGCGTCGGGGTCGGCGTCCTCATCGAGCGCGGCGCGCCCGGCGGCCTCGCAGCGGCCGAGCCAGGCCGCGTCGCCCTCCGCACCCGAGTCGTCGCCCTCGTCCGGGCCGGCGGGGGCGGTGAACAGGGCGGCGAAGGCGAGGGGGAAATAGCGTCCGGCGCGGTCGACGCTCGGCAGCATCAGGCCGAGCGCCGGCCGCGGGCCGCAAACGCCCGCCGCCAGGGCGAAACGCCAGACGGGCGCTTCCAGCCAGGCGGGCAGCCAGGCGGCGCCGAGGGCGGCGCGGCTGGCCGACAGCACCGCCGCCACCCAGTCGTCCCAGGGTTCGGTGAAGGCGCGCGGCAGCCGCTGGCAGACGAAATCGCCGCGCGCGGGCAGCTTGCCATACAGGCCGGCGAGCGGCGCGGCGCCTAGCACCGCTGGCTCCGCTGGGGCGTGCGGTCGCCATGGCAGCGGGGGCGGGCCGACGGAGGAAGCCGATGGATCATCGCGCGGTCGGTCCGGTGTTGCGGGTGCGTCGCCGGCGGGCGGCGAACGGCGCAGTCTGTCTCAAGCACCCCGCGGTCGGCAAGATCGTTATGCAGCCGGCGCGCCGGCGGGCGGTCGTCAGCCGCAGGTGTTGCCGCGCCAGGTGAAGCCCTGCACGACGCCGTCCTTCACCCGGAAGATGGTTTCGCAGCCGCGCAGCACGGCGCGCGGCGGCGGCTCGGCGTAGGAACCCCAGACCCAGGGCGGCCCGCCCAGCGGCAGGGGCGGCGCGAGGTCGATTCGCTGGCGCACGTAGCCGAGACAGGTGACGTCGTTCGCCTGGAACGAGCGGTCGGGCACGCAAGCGGTCACGCGAGCCCCTCCGGCGGGAGCCACAGCACCTGGTCGATTCGCGCCGCGCCGGCGGCGATCATTGCCAGCCGGTCGAAACCGAGCGCGATCCCGGCCGTGGGCGGCAGGCCGTGCGCCAGGGCCGCCAGGAAATCCTCGTCGAGCGGCCAGTCGGGCCCGGTCAGCGCGTGGCGCCGGGCGCGGTCGGCGATGAAGCGGGCGCGCTGTTCGTCGGGATCGGTCAGTTCCTCGAACGCGTTGGCGAGTTCGATGCCGCAGACGAACAGTTCGAAGCGCAGCGCCACCCGCGGATCGGCCGGATCGCGGCGGGCGAGCGCGGCCTGGGCGGCGGGCCAGTGGGTGAGGAAGGTGGGGTGGTCGCGGCCGATGCGCGGTTCGATCCGTTCCAGCAACAGGCGGAAGAACAGGTCCTCCCAGTCCTCGCCGGCGCGCAGGCGTGCGCCGGCGGCATCGGCCAGCGCCTGGGCATCGCCGGCGGTCGCGAGCAGGTCGGCGCCGGCATGGCGGGCGAAGGCGTCGGTCAGGGTCAGGCGCTCGAACCGGGCCAGGTCGGTCGTGATGCCGCGACAGGTGACGACGGGGGGCAGCACGGCGCGGAGGAAGGCTTCCGTCTCCTCCATCAGCGCGGCGAGGCTGGCGCCGGGGCGATACCATTCGAGCATGGTGAACTCGGGCGCGTGCAGGTCCGAGGCCTCGCCGTCGCGCCAGACCCGGGCAAGCTGGAAGATCGGTCCGGCGGCCCCGGCGAGCAGCCGCTTCATCGCGAATTCGGGGCTGGTGTGCAGCCAGAGGGCGGTGGTGGTGTTGTCGGGGGCGGTGCGGTCGGCGCGGACGGCGCGGAGGTGCACTTCCTCGCCCGGGACGGGGACGGCGTAGGGGGTTTCGACCTCGGTGTAGCCGCGGGCGGTGAAGAAGGCGCGGGTCGCTGCGGTAAGCCGGGCGCGGCGGCGCAGGAACGGCAGGCGGGCGGCGAGGCGGTCCGGGTGCCAGACGGGGGAGGGGGGAGACATGCGGGGAGGATAGCCGGATCTGGCGCGGCCGCGGAGAACCCGCTCGTTCCGCGTGGTTGCGTGCGGGCGGGTGTGGCAAGGTGGTGTCATGTCGGTCCGTTGGTCCCTTCCGCCGTTCGCCTTTGCGCCGCCGGTGACGGTGCGCGCCGAGGCGGCGTTCCGGCGCGCCGCTCCCAGGCGCGGCACGGCGAGGACCCCGCGCGGCGATTTTGCCCGGGCGCACCGGGACCGGCGCCGGGAGGACGCGCATGCTGTCGGACGATGAGCTTCGCGCCTTGCTGCACGGTGGGGAGGCGGACCATGTCGAACGCACCGTGAGCCTGCGCGACCGCAGCAAGTTCGGCGAAGCCATCTGCGCATTCGCCAACGATCTGGTGGATCGGCGCATGCCGGGCGTGCTGTTCGTCGGCGTTGCCGACGACGGCAGGTGCGGCGACCTGACGATCGACGAGCAGTTGTTGCAGACCCTGATGGGGTTCCGAAGCGACGGCAACATCCTGCCGCCGCCGGTGATGCAGGTGCGGCGCCATACGCTGGACGGCTGCACGATGGCGATCGTGGAGGTCCAGCCGGCCGAGAACCCGCCGATCAAATACGACGGCCGGGTGTGCGTCCGCATCGGCCCTCGCCGCGGCTACGCGACGGCCGAGGAAGAGCGTCGACTGGTGGAGAAGCGCCGCTGGGGCGCGCTGGCGTTCGACCAGCAGCCGATCGCCGGGGCGAGCGTGGTTGATCTCGATCTGTTGCGTTTCCGGGAGGAATACCTGCCCACCGTCGTGCATCCCGACGTGCTGGCGGAGAACGGTCGGACGGTCGAAGAGCAGATGCGCGCCCTGGGCATCATCGGGCCCGAGGGGCGGCCGACCGCCCTCGGCCTGCTGGTCTGTGGCAAGGATCCGCGCGCCTGGCTGCCGGGCGCCTATGTCCAGTTCGTCCGCTATCCCGGTGCGGAAGTCGGCGAGTGGGTGCAGGACCAGAAGGAAATCGGCGGCCCGCTCGCGGCCATGCTGCGGCAGATCGACGAGGTGATCGCGGCCAACATCGAACGCGCGGCCGATCTGAGCGGACCGATTGAGCAGGTGCGGGCCAGCTATCCGGCGATCGCCTTGCGCGAGTTGGTGCGCAACGCGGTGATCCACCGCACCTACGAGGGGACGGCGGCGCCCGTGATGCTGACCTGGTACGCCGACCGGGTGGAGATCACCAGTCCCGGCGGTCCCTATGGCGCGGTGACGGCGCAGACCTTCGGCCAGCCCGGTCTGACGGATGCCCGCAACCCGGCACTGGCTGCCGCGGCGAAGGCCATGGGATTCGTCCAGCGCTTCGGTTCGGGCATTCCCCGTGCCCGGGCAGCGTTGGAGCGCAACGGAAATCCGCCGCCGGAGTTCCGGGTCGAGCCGAACTTCGTGCATGTGACCGTCAGGGTCGTGCCATGAAGACGATCGGATTTTTTAACAACAAGGGTGGCGTCGGCAAGACATCGCTCGTCTACCACGTGGCATGGATGCTCGGACGGCTCGGGTGGCGAGTCCTTGCCGTCGATCTCGATCCCCAGGCCAACCTGACCAGCATGTTCCTGCCGGAAGAGCGGCTCGAGGAAATGTGGGAACAGGCGCCGCGTCCGACCCTGCATGGCGCGGTGTCGCCGCAATTCCGTGGCGTCGGCGATATCGTATCGCCTTTCATCGAAAGCGCGGAGGACCGGATCGGCCTGCTCGCGGGCGATCTGGAACTGTCGCAATTGGAAGACGACCTGTCGCAAGCCTGGCCGAAATGCCAATTGGGCGACGCGCGTTCGTTCCGGGTCATGAGCGCCTTCGCACGCGCGATTGGCGCCGGAGGCAGCGCGTTTGCGGCGGATGTTGCATTGGTCGATGTCGGTCCGAATCTGGGTGCCCTCAATCGCGCCGCCTTGCTGGCATGCGACGTTGTCGTCGTGCCCCTGGGTGCCGATCTCTTCTCGCTCCAGGGACTGCGCAACATGGGGCCGAGTTTGCGGAAATGGCGCACGGCCTGGCAGCAGATGCGGGCGCATAACCCCGACCCGTCGCTGATCCTGCCGCCCGGAACGATCGACCCGATCGGCTATGTGGTGATGCGCCATTCGGTCCAGGCGGGACGCCCGGCGCGTGCGTTCGGCAAGTGGATCGCCCGCATCCCGGCGGATTATCGCCGCTTCGTCCTTAATCAGCCGGACCCGGAGCCCGAGCCGGTCGACCTCGACCCCAACCGGATCGCACGGCTCAAGGATTACCGCTCGCTGATGCCCATGGCACAGGAAGCCCGCAAGCCGATGTTCCTGTTGCGTCCCGCGGATGGCGCGTTCGGCGGGCATCAGGGCGCGGTGCTCGACTGCTACAGCGATTTCGAGGCCATGAGCCGCGAAATCATCCGCCGCATCGGCCTGTCGGCCCAGCCGCCCGCCTGACCGCCCGCGCTACTCCGCCGCCGGTTTCAGATGCTCCTGCAACCGCGGCATCAGCTCCACCAGGTTGCAGGGCCGGTGTCTGTTATCGAGCTGGAACAAAAGTATGTCGTCCCACGCATCCTTCACCGCGCCGGTGCTGCCCGGCAGCGCGAACAGGTAGGTGCCCCCCGCCACGCCGCCCAGCGCGCGCGATTGCATCGTGGAGGTGCCGATCTTCTCGTAGCTCAGCATGCGGAACAATTCGCCGAAGCCCTCGATCCGCTTGTCCAGCACGAGGTCGAACGCCTCCGGCGTCACGTCCCGTCCGGTGATGCCGGTGCCGCCGCTCGTGATCACGACGTCGATCGCCGGATCGGCGATCCAGGCGCGAAGCTGTCCGGCGATCGCGCCGACGTCGTCCTTCACGATCGTGCGCGCCGCCAGCATGTGACCCGCGTCCACGATGCGTGCCGCGAGCGTCGCGCCGGAGGTATCGGTGTCCAGGCTCCGCGTGTCCGACACCGTGAGCACGGCGATGGTGACCTGGATGAACGGTCGGCTTTCGTCGATGCGGGCCATGTCGGATGGTTCCTTACCTCAGCGAAATGCGGTGCATGCCCGTTCAGTGCAGGCTCACCAGCATCGGCGCCGCCGCCGGGGAGAAGCGTGGAAAGGACCCGTCGGCAATTGCGTCCAGGCTGGGCGAGGCGAGACCGAGCCGCGCCGCGTAAAGCCACGTATAGGCCAATCCGCGCTCGACGAAAATGCGGGTCTGGCGGATCGGGATCGCCTCGATGAACAGCAGCGGATCGCCGTCGTCGCGCACGTCGTCGTGCCAGGACAGGTAGCTGCCGAGGCCGGCGTTGTAGCTCGCCAGCAGGCCGATCAGGTCGCCGTCGACCGGCGTGCGCAGCGCCAACGAGCGGATCAGCCGCTGCCCGACCTCCAGGTTGAACCCCGGGTTGTGCAGGCTCGCCCCGGTCAGATGGCCGTTGCCCATCACCGCGCGCGCGGTGATCGGCGTGATCTGCATCAGCCCGCGCGCGCCGGCAGGAGAGACCGCCTGCGCATCGAAATTCGATTCGGCGCGGGTCATGCCGTAGACCAATGCCGGATCGATCTGAAACCCTCCCTCGGGATGCAGCTCCGGCATCGGGAAGTGCAGGTCCTGCGCCGGAATCCCGTTCGCTTCCTGGATGCGCGCGGCGATCTGCCCGGCCAGTTCGGGCATGCCGGCGCGGGCCGCGACCAGCATCAGGGCGCGCCGCAGCGCGGGATCCTGCGCGACCGCGGGCCACAGGCAGCGCAGCGCGGCCTCCGCCCGAACAATCTGCCCGACCTGGAGCAGGGCGAACGCCAGCCGGCCCTGCGGCAGCGCGGACAGCGCCTCGAGGTCGGCGTCCGACAGGGTCGCATGGGCGAACATCGCGCTGACGCCCCAGCCCAGGGTGCGGCGCGCGATCAACCCGTAGAATGTCTGTCCGGCGGCGGCGGCGCGACGGAACCAGGCCTCGGCGGTGGTGGGGTGGCCGCGACGCAGCGCCACCCGCCCGGCCCAGAAGGCGCCGGCGGCGCGCAGGCTGGACGGCGCGTCCGGGGCCCGCGCGGCGGTGGCGAAAAAGGACCCGGACTCGCGCAGCTTGCCAAGCCGCCAGGCGGCGAGCCCTGCCACATAGGCCGGCGGTCCGGCCGGGCCGCGGGGACCGGCTTCCCGCCGTGCCGCCGCGGCGACCCGCAGCGCGGCCGCGTCCCGGTTGTCGACGAACAGGCCGCGCGCCACCTTGGCTCGCAACGCCGCCGCGGCGGCCGGCCGCAGCCCGCGGGCCTGCGCGATCAGCCGGAGCGCAGTGTCGAAACCACCGGCCCGCACGTGGGCGGTCACCGCGCGTTCCAGCCAGGTGGTCGCCGTTCGGCTCGATGCGGCCGGATCCCGCACGGGCGCACCCGGGTCCGCCCCGCCGTGCGCCGGCACGGGCGCCAGGCACGCCGGCGGTGGCGTCTTCAGGGCGGCGCTCAGGGTCGGCGTCAGCGGCCGGCCCGACGGCAGCCGCAGCAGCAGCAGGGCGCGGAGCGCCGGGGCGTCCGGCTCGGCGGCAAAGCGGGCGAGCCAGCTTGCGAGTTCCGGCACGGTGGACCGGTGGAACGGCCCGAGGTAGCGGTCGGCCAGGATGCTGCCCAGCAGCAGGTTCGAGCCGAGCCTGTCGGTGAGCGCCTGCGCCTGCGTCATGCGTCCTGCGTGCTGGTCCGCGAAGATGCGCCGCACCCGCGCCGCCTCGCCGGGCGAGAGCGGACGCGGAAACGTAGCAAACCCGCCGCCCCCGCCTTGACCGCCGCCCTCGTCGAGGGCGCCGATCCGCGGGATGGCCATTGCGGTCTGGTCGTTGCCCCCTTTTCCCCATGCGTAACCCGCCGGAGCGGCTGCTCCGGCAAACAACGCAGCCCCGGCAACCAGGGCCCGCACGGCGAAAAGGCGGGAGAGCGTGTGACCGATCCCTCGCATGCCGTCTCGCCTAGCGGCGAGAAACTGCCGAGGCAACCCTTGAACGGCGCGCCATGCATACCAGGATTGACGAAAAAATAACGAATCAGCCGGTTAGAGGGCGCTTTTTTCTCACGATTTCGTGATGTCCTCGTCCAGACCGCGGCGCAACAGGCGCAGCTCGGCCCAGGCCCGGCGGCGCGGCAGGCCGGGGGAGCGCACCAGGATGCCGGGGTCCTGCGTCGCCAGCGCGGGGATCGGATCGAGCGGCGGCACCGTCACCGCTCGCCACGCCTCCTTTCCGCGCCGGCCCGGCCCCAGCAGGTCCTGCACCGCGAGCGGACCGAGCAGCACCAGCCGCCGGGGCCGGACCAGCACGATCAGCCGATGCAGGAACGGCCGGCAGGCGGCGCGCTCGGCCGGGCTCGGCGGTCGGTCGCCCGGCGGGCGCCACGGCACCAGCGGGGCAAGCAGCAGATGCGACCGGTCGAGACCGATGCTCGCCAGCATCTTGTCCAGATAGGCCCCGGCCGGACCGGTGAACGGGCGGCCGGCGCGATCGTCGGCATCGCTGGGCGCGCCGCCGATCAGCAGCAGGCCGGCGCCCGGATCGCCCTCGGCGAACACGAGGTTGGCAGCGGTGGCGCTGAGCGCGCAGCCGTCGAAGCGGGCGATCGCCGCGCGCAGGGCGGGCAGGCTGTCGGCGCCGGCGGCCAGGTCCGCGGCCGCCGCGGCGGCGGCCGGGATCGCCCGGGCTGCGGGCAGCGCCCCGGGGGCCGATACGCCGGGGGTCGATACGCCGGGGGCCGATACATCGGTCCGGCGCGGGCCCGGCTCCACCCCGGCCATCGCGTCCGGGACTGCACGCGGGGCGGCCGCGGGCGCGGACGGGCCGAGCCGGTCCACCGGCGCATCGTCCAGCGCCTCGTCGGCGCCGAACGCGATCTGCAACCTTAGCGCGACCAGGGCGTCCATGGCCTTCCTCCTGCCTGCTCCCGTGGCGGCGTGCAATCGGCCCGTGGCGGTTTGGCAACCGGACGCCTGCCGCATAAGACATGCCAACCCGGACGTGCCAGCCCGGACATGCCGGCCCCGGAAAACGGAGGACACCAGCCGATGGCGGATGACGCGACACCCCCCCGCGAGTCCATGGAGTTCGACGCCGTGATCGTGGGCGCCGGTCCGGCCGGCCTCGCCTGCGCCATCCGTCTCAAGCAGCTCGCGCCCGACGCGGCGGTCTGCGTGGTGGAGAAAGGCGGCGAGGTGGGGGCGCATATCCTCTCCGGCGCGGTGGTCGAGCCGCGGGCGCTCGCCGAGCTGATCCCCGACTGGCAGGCCCAGGGCGCGCCGCTGAACACGCCGGCACGTGACGACCGCTTTCTGTTCCTCACCGCCAGCCGCGCCTGGCGCCTGCCGACCCCGCCGCAGATGCACAATGCGGGCAATTATATCGTTTCGCTCGGCGATGTCGTGCGCTGGCTCGGCCAGCAGGCCGAGGCGCTCGGGGTCGAGATCTACCCCGGCTTCGCCGCCGCCGAGCTGCTGAGCGAGGACGGGCGCGTTGTGGGCGTCGCCACCGGCGACATGGGCATCGGCAAGGATGGCGCACCCACCGGCAATTTCCAGCGCGGGATGGAACTGCGCGCACCTTATACCTTGCTCGCGGAAGGCTGCCGCGGCTCGCTCTCCAAGCAGGCGATCGCCCGCTTTGCCCTGGGCGAGGGCGCCGAGGCGCAAACCTATGCGATCGGGATCAAGGAGCTGTGGGAAATCCCCGCGTCCCAGCATCAGCCCGGGCTGATCGAGCACTCGGTCGGCTGGCCGCTCGACCGCAGCACCTACGGCGGGTCCTTCCTGTATCATTTTGGCGCGAACCTGGTCTCCTACGGCTTCGTCATCGGGCTGGATTACCGCAACCCCTGGTTGTCGCCTTTCGAGGAGGCGCAGCGCTTCAAGACCCACCCCGCGGTGCGCGGCCATTTCGCCGGCGGGCGGCGGATCGGCTACGGCGCGCGGGCGCTGAACGAGGGCGGCTTCCAGTCGATCCCCCGCCTGGTGTTCCCCGGCGGCGCGCTGATCGGCGATTCCGCCGGGTTCGTGAACGTGCCCAAGATCAAGGGATCGCACACCGCGATGAAGACCGGCATGCTGGCCGCCGAAGCGGTTGCCGGGGCCCTTGCCGGCACCCGCCCGCCGCTGCTCGATGCCTACCCCGAGGCGCTGCGCGCCAGCTGGGTCTGGGAAGAGCTGCGCGCCGTGCGCAACGTCCGCCCCGGCTTCGCGCGCTTCGGCTTCTGGGGCGGCCTCGGCTACGCGGCGCTGGATACCTACCTGCTGCGCGGCAAAGCGCCCTGGACCCTGCACCACCCGCATCCCGACAACGAAACCCTGCTGCCGGCCGACCAGGCGCCGCGGATCGCCTACCCCAAGCCGGACGGGGTGCTGACCTTCGACCGGCTGTCCTCGGTGTTCATCAGCAATACCAACCACGAGGAAAACCAGCCCGCCCACCTGAGGCTGCGTAACCCGGAAATCGCCATCACCACCAACTGGACCCGCTACCGCAGCCCCGAAACCCGCTACTGCCCGGCCGGCGTCTACGAAATCGTCGGCGCCGACGAAGGCGCCCCCCGCCTGCAAATCAACGCGCAAAACTGCGTCCACTGCAAAACCTGCGACATCAAGGACCCCACCCAGAATATCGACTGGATCCCCCCCGAAGGCGCCGGCGGTCCGAATTACCCCAGCGGGATGTGATCGGGGCCTGGGGCCGGCAGCAAGGAAGGCCAGGGGGCTCTGCCCCCTGGAC
>JABBNW010000260.1 GCA_019352115.1 Pseudomonadota bacterium | reverse complement strand
GCCAGCGCGGCCGCCCGCTCCGCCGGCGTCAACCCCGCCAGCGCCTGATCCAGGGTGCCGGCTTCGGCGAGCTTGGCGCGCGCCATCACCTGGACCACGTCGATCGGGTCGCGGCCCGGACGGCGGCCGGGGGGCAGCATGCACCGGTGCGCCTCCAGCAGGCGCGGGTCGCCGAACAGAAGCCGCACGCCCACCGCCGCCTGCGCCTCCTCCGCGCGCAAGGTCGCATAGAGCGCGCTCGCCCGTGCGAGTTCCGCGGGGGGATGCGCCTCCTCCGGGATGCGCAGCAGGCCCGCGCGGCGCAGCGCCACGTCGCGCCGCGCGGTCAGTGCGGCCAGCGGGATCGCCAGCGCCAGGCCGAGCACCACCGGCGACATCCAGAAGAACAGGAACGGCGAGACCAGGAAGGCCGCCAGACCCAGCAGCAGCCCGAACACCGTCACGCCGCGGTAGCGCCACACCACCTCCCGCCACGGGATGCTGCCGTCGTCGCGACGCTGCGTCTGCCAGCCGGAATCGCGCCCGAGCAGGATCGCCCCCACATCGACCGACTGCGTTACCATCGCCACCGGCGCGATCAGCCCGGCCAGCACCGTCTCCACCAGCAGGCTGAGCAACGCGCGCAGCGCGCCGCCGCAGCCGCGCCGGTCGGCTCCGCGCGCGAGCAGCGCCACGTAGGCCAGCAGCTTCGGCGCCAGCAGGATCGCCATGGTACCGACGAACACGAATTTCGACCGCACCGGATCGACCGCCGGCCAGTGTGGAAACAAGGACGGCCGACCGCCGAAATACGCCGGCGGCTCGAAGCGGGACTGCAACGAGATCAGGATCCCGAACACCAGGAACGCCAGCCACATCGGCGCGGTGATATAGGACCCGATGCCGGTCAGCAGATGCAGCCGGCTCACCCAGTGCAGCCCGCGCGCGCGCAGCACGGCCATATGCTGCAAATTGCCCTGGCACCAGCGCCGGTCGCGGATCGCGAGGTCGGCGAGCGAAGGCGGACTTTCCTCGTAGCTGCCGGCGAGGCCCGGGACCATGTGCACGCCCCAGCCCGCGCGCCGCAGCAGCGCCGCCTCGATGAAATCATGGCTCTGGATATGGCCGCCAAACGGCTTGCGGCCGGGCAGGATCGGCAGCCCGGCCTGCTCGGCGAAGGCGCGGGTGCGGATGATCGCGTTGTGGCCCCAGTAGTTGCCTTCGGAGCCGTGCCACCAGGCGATGCCGTAGGCGATCAGCGGGCCGTACACCCGCCCGGCGAATTGCTGCATGCGCGCGAACAGGCTGGTGCCGTTGACGATGATCGGCAGGGTCTGGATCACGCCGACCCCAGGGTTGCGCTCCATCGCCGCGGCAAGGCGGATGATGGCGTCCGCCGTCATCACGCTGTCGGCGTCTAGAACCAGCATCTGCGGATAGGCGGCCCCGAAGCGGCGCACCCAGTCGGCGATGTTGCCGGCCTTACGCTCGGTGTTCTTCGCCCGCCGACGGTAGAAGATGCGGCCATCGCCGCCGGTGCGCGCGCGCACGGCCAGGAAGCCGGCTTCCTCGGCGATCCAGACGTCGGGATCCGTGGTATCGCTCAGGATGAAACTGTCGAAGTGCGCGCCGACGCCGGCCGTGCGCAACGCCTCGTCGATCGCCTGCACCGCGGCCATCACGCGGGCGGGGGATTCGTTATAGGTCGGCATCAGCAGCGCCGTGCGGGTCGAAAGCGGCGGCAGCGGGCTGCCCGGCGGATCGAGCAGCCGCCGCCCGCCGCCTGCCAGCAGGGAGAAGAAGCCGGCAAGCGCACTCGTGAACGACAGCGCAATCCAGGCGAACAGGGCGACGAACAGCACCAGCACCAGGATTTCGAGCGTGGTCATGCCACCGACGCTCAGCACCAGATACATCTCGTGCGCGCCCTCGACCGTCAGCGCCACCGCCCCGCCGATCACGACCCCCCGGCGCAGCCCCATGCCGCGCGGCGACGTGGCGGGGCGGCCGCGCCGCGGCGCCTGGGGCAGCGACTGCACCGGCATCTCCAGCGGCGCTGCCTCGGGCAGCGCGCGAAACGCCGGCGCGAGGCCAGCCGCCGGCGCAGCGCTCAACCGGTCCATCGGTAAAGCCAAAGCTCGGAGAGCGGGGCATCGACGCCCTCCAGCCGCGCGGTCATCTCGACCAGCTTGGCGCTGCCGGGATCGAGCTCGAAGCTCAGGCGCCAGTGGCCAGTCGCATCGATTGGTTCGACCACCGGATGCAGGATCTTCCCCGGCTTCGCGGTGATCCGGGCGGTAAGCTTTGCCGTGGCCGGCACGGTCGCGAGGCGCGCGCCGGCGAAATCGACCACGAACAGCCGGGTGCCCTTGTCGTGACCGGGGCCGGAGCGGGTCTGCGTCACTTTCGCCAAGGTCTCGGCGATCGGGGCGGACCAGCACCAGTGCAGCCGGTATCTGGCGTCGAAGCGGGATTTCGCCGCTAGCGGCTGCTGCGGGCGCCAGAAGGCGACGATGTTGTCGTTGGTTTCGCTGTCGGTCGGGATTTCCACCAGGTCGACGGCGCCTGCGCCCCACGCGCCGTGCGGTTCCACCCACAGGCTGGGCCGCTTCTCGTAATGCCCTTCCAAGTCTTCGTAGTCGGCGAAGGCACGTTCGCGCTGCAGCAGGCCGAAGCCGCGCGGGCTCGGATCGCCGAAGGCGCTGAACTGCAACGTCATCGGATTGGTGAGCGGCCGCCACAGCGGCAGCCCTGCCGTGGTCAGCATGTGCAGCCCGTTCGAATCGTGCACCGCCGCGCGGTAGTCGTCGGCCCGACTACGGTCGTTGGCATCGAAATAGAACATGCTGGTGAGCGGCGCGATGCCGACCTGCGCGATCGCGACCCGGGGATAGAGGGTCATCGCGGTATCGAACACCGTGTCCTGGCCCGGCTGGATGGCGAAGCGGAACGCGCCGGTCGTGCTCTCGCTGTCGAGCAGCGCCCAGATCACCAAGGTATCGGCGCCGGGTTGCGGACGCTCCAGCCAGAAGGCGCGGAAGACGGGAAACTCCTCGCCGCGCAGATCGGCGGTGCGGATCGCGAGCCCGCGCGCGGACAGCCCGTAGCCCTGGCCCTTGGCGACCGCGCGGAAATAGCTGGCGCCGAGGAAGGCGCAGACTTCGTCGAAATAATCCGGGCGGTTGAGCGGATAATGGATGCGAAAGCCGGCAAAGCCGAGGTCGTTGGCGGTAGGCGGGCGGACTTTGCCGAAGGTGAACAGGTCGGGGTGGTAAGCCACCGGGCGGGCGAAGCCGTTCACGACTTCGTTGATTTCCACGCGATCGTTGTACAGGAAGCCGAGGTGGAAGAATTCGGCCTCGAACTTCACGCCCTGCCCGCGCCACAGCGCCTTTTCGGTCTTGTAGCGGATGGAACGGTATTGCGAGTAGTCGAGGTGCTGGAGATATTCCGGCAGGTGCGGCGTCGGCGCCTTGTAGGGCTGATCCGCGAGCGCGCGGGCGCGCATGTGCACCGTGACGGCACCGAACGGGGTGGCGGCGGGCCGGGCCACAACCGGGGCCGCAGGATGGACCGGCGGCGGGGCGGCGTCGGCGGGGGCCACGGCCAACCGCGACAGCAGCGCCGCGGCGGGCAGCGCGACGGCGCCCCCGATCAGATCGCGACGGTCCATCCCGCTCCCTCCGCGCCGATCTTGTGGGGGGCGGATCGGGACATGGCATCATCCTTTCGAAACGACGGGAAGGCGGCCGTGCGCCGCGGTGGGGCCGGGGGCCCAGGGCGCGCCGGATCGCCGGTACGCCCGAAACCCCCCGCGAAAGAGCCGACCGTGTCGATCACATGCGCCCCAGGCCGTTGCAGGCTCACCGCCGGGCACCGTCCCGACGGCCTCGATGGTCGGACCGCAGATCACGGCACGCCTTCGCGTATATGCCCCGCCGGCGACCGTTCCGGACCACGAGCGGGCATCAACCATCCGCGAGGCGCGCCCGGCCGGTCGGTCCCGGCGCCCGGCCCGGGGAGCACGACGCAAAGGGCAGCACGCCGGGGGGGCAGTTGCCCGCGCGCCCGGCCGGACTAGACTGTTCCCATGTCAACGTACGCCCCGACGCAAACGATCGACCTGCTGGACCGGCTGGTCGCCTTCGACACCACCAGCCGCAACTCCAACCTGGAGCTGATCGACTTCATCGCGGGGCTGCTGTCCGCCCACGACGTGCCGTTCCGGCTCAGCCACAACCCGGACCGGACCAAGGCCAACCTGCACGCCCGCATCGGCCCGGACGTGCCGGGCGGGGTCGCGCTGTCCGGCCATGTCGATACCGTGCCGGTCGAGGGCCAGGCCTGGACCGGCGATCCGTTCACGCTGCGGCGGCAGGACGGCAAGCTGCTGGCTCGCGGCGCCTGCGACATGAAGGGCTTCGTCGCCGCCTGCCTCGCCCTGGTGCCGGAACTCGCCGCCCGCCGCCTGGTTCGCCCGGTGCACCTCTTCATCACCTATGACGAGGAGATCACCTGCAACGGCGCCCGCCGCCTGATCGAAACCCTGGACGACGACTGGGCGCGCCCGGCGGTGTGCGTGGTGGGTGAGCCGTCCTCGATGCAGCCGATCCTGGCGCACAAGGGCAAACTCGACCTCAGGGCGAGGGTGCGCGGACGTACCGGCCATTCGAGCACGCCGGCGCTTGGGGTGAACGCGGTCCAGGCCGCGGCGGAAGCGATCGCCTGGGTTGCCGCCGAGGCCCGCCGCATGGCGACCGAAGGCCCGTTCGAGGACGGGTTCGATCCGCCCTGTACCACCGCCCATGTCGGCACCGTCAGCGGCGGGACGATCCTCAACATCATCCCCGATCTCGCCCACTTCACCATGGAATTCCGCACCATCCCCGCCGACGACCCGCACGCGCTGTTCGCCCGCCTGCGCGATCACATCGCGACCACGATCGAGCCCGCCATGCACGCGGTCGATCCCGCCGCCGGGTTCACCTACGACGTCAGCGCCGAGCTGCCGGGCATGTCGCTGCCGCCGGCGCATCCGCTGGCCGATCTCGTGCGCCAACTGACCGGCGCCAACCACGCCGGCAAGGTAAGCTACGGAACGGAGGGCGGATTCTACCAGAACGCCGGCATCCCCACGATCATCTGCGGCCCCGGCGACATCGCGCAGGCGCACAAGCCGGACGAGTTCGTGACCGAAGAACAGATGGCAAGCTGCGACCGTTTCCTCCGCCGCCTGATCGACCGGCTGACGGGATAGACGATGGGCGCGCTCCCGCTTCTGCCGCTACCGCGGTTCGAGGTCCGGCTGACGGCGCCGGATCTCGGGCCCTGGCGGGCCGGCAACACCGGGATCGCGGGCTTCACGAGCTTTGCCGCCGCGACGCCGGGGCCGCATGTGGCGCTGCTCGCCATTTCGCACGGCAATGAAATCAGCGGCGCGATCGTGCTCGACCGGCTGCTGGCCGCCGGACTGCGGCCGGCACGCGGACGGCTCACGTTCGGCTTCGTCAACCTGGCCGCGTTCGATCATTTCGACCCGCGCCAACCGACCCTGTCGCGCTTTGTCGACGAGGACATCAACCGGGTGTGGGACCCTGCGGTGCTGGACGGGCCGCGCCGGTCGGCCGAGCTGGCGCGCGCGCGCGAGATCCGGCCGCTGATCGATACGGTGGACGTGGCGCTCGATCTGCACTCGATGCTGTGGGACTCCGATCCGCTGATCCTGAGCGGGGAGTCGCCGCAAGGCCGGGCGCTGGCTTTGGCGACCGGGGGGCCGGCGCTGGTGGTGGCTGATCGCGGCCATGCCGGCGGGCCGCGGCTGATCGACTATCCGCGCTTCCGCGACCCTGCCGGCCCCGCCGCGGCGGTGCTGGTCGAGGCCGGACAGCACTGGGAATCGGCGACGGTCGCGACCGCGGCGACCAGCGTCGCCGGACTGCTCGCCGCGCAGGAGATGCTGGTCGGCAACGGCGCGGCGTTTGGCTTGCCCGCGCCGGCCTGCGGCCGGTCACGGCTGGCCGAGGTGACGCAGGTGGTGACCGCGACCACGGCAGCCTTCGCCTTCGTGCAGCCCTGGCGCGGGGGGACGGTGATCCCGCGGCGCAACACCTTGTTGGCGTTCGACGGGGCGACCGAGATCCGCACCCCGCACGATGACTGCCTGCTGGTAATGCCGAGCCTGCGGCCGAGCCGGGGGCATACGGCGGTGCGGCTGGCGCGGTTCGTGTAGGC